>JASBVM010000016.1 GCA_029961055.1 Bacillota bacterium | reverse complement strand
ATGGAGCGGCCGCGGGTGAGCGCGGCGTTCTCGGCGAACTCGCGCGCCACGCGGATCGCCAGGCGCCGGTCGACGCCGGTGATGGCCTCCTGCCAGGCCGGGGTGTAGGGGCGGGGGTCGTCGTAGCCCGCCGGGTAGTCGCCGGGCAGGCCGCGTCCCAGGCCCGCCTGGGCCAGGAGCAGGTCGAAGACCGTGGTCACGTAGGTCCCGTCCGTCCCGCCCGGATCGGCGACGCGCACCGCGGGCACCGAGCGGCGCAGGAGGGCGGGCGCGCCGTCGCCGAAGTAGGCCAGCTCCACCGGCAGGACGGCCTCCTCCCGCCCGAGGAGCGTCAGCGCCGGGTCGACGGGGCGCCCGTCCCCCGTCTCCAGCTTCAGGTTCCAGCGCCCCTCCTCGCTCCAGCGGAAGCCGAGGCTGCCGTTGGGCACGGCCGGCGCGCCCGCGGCGGCGTCCCAGACCAGCGTCTTCCACTCGGCGTGGGGCTCCTCCAGACCCAGGTCGCTCGCCCGCAGGAAGCGGTCGGGCACCCAGGCCTCCCCGTGCTTCCGCAGCCGCACCAGGCAGGGCAGGTCGGTGTAGCGCCTGGCGTAGTCGGTGAAGTACGGCGTCTCGCGCTCGAGGTAGAACTCCCTCAGGATGACGTGGGTCATGGCCATGGCCAGCGCCCCGTCGGTCCCCGGCCGCGCCGGCAGCCACTGGTCGGCGAACTTGACCACCTCGGCGTAGTCCGGGCTGACCGCCACCACCTTCGCCCCGCGGTAGCGCGCCTCGACCAGGAAGTGCGCGTCCGGCGTCCGCGTCATGGGCACGTTGGTGCCCCAGACGATCAGGTAGGAGGCGTTGTACCAGTCGCCGCTCTCCGGCACGTCGGTCTGCTCGCCCCAGACCTGCGGCGAGGCCGGCGGCAGGTCGGCGTACCAGTCGTAGAAGCTGAGCATCACCCCGCCCAGCAGCGAGAGGACGCGCTGGTCGACGCGGGCGTGCTGGTGGTCTGCGCGGGAGGCGGCGGCATCCCGGTGGTGGAACGCCGCTCGGCGGAGGGCCGCATCCGCTACGAGGGCGCCGAGGGGGTCATCGACAAGGACCTGGGTGCCCAGCGCCTGGCGGTGGACGTGGGGGCGGAGCGCCTGGTCATCCTGACCGACGTAGCCCAGGCCTTCCTCCGCTACCGGAGACCGGATGCGCGGCCGCTGGGCCGGGTCGCCGCGGGCGAGGCGCGCCGCTATCTGGAGCAGGGCGAGTTCGCGGAGGGAAGCATGGGCCCCAAGATCAGGGCGGCCATCCGCTTCGTGGAGGCGGGCGGCCGCGAGGCCATCATCGCCGCGCTGACCGACGTGGAGCGGGCCCTGGCCGGGGAGAGCGGGACCCACGTCCTGCCGGACGCGGTTCCGGCCGAGGTCGGCCGGGCGAACTGAAGAGGAGCCGCGCGGCGGCTCCGCCCGGCCCGCCGGATGGCGCGGCCGGACGAGGCTGCCGCGTTCTATTTGCATTCCCGAAACAATCGACGTATTCTAACCGTCGTGACGGGTGGGCGTCTCAGCCGGAGCCGTCCGAGAGGGGAGCGTATGGGCCAGCGAGATCTCCAGCCGGGCTCTCAGGGGAGCGAGCGGCGCCGCCAGCGGATCATGCACAGCCTGCACGAGCTGCGCCGGCTGGCGATGCTGGGCCAGGGCGCCGACGCGTCCGGATGGCTGGCGCTCGACCTGACCATGGGCCAGGTGAAGGGGCTCTTCGCCCTCGTCCGTCACGGTCCCATGCCCGTCGGCCGCCTGGCCGAGGTGCTGGGGGTGAGCGAGCCGACCGCCAGCGCGCTGGTGGACCGCCTGGTCCGCCTGGAACTGGCCCGTCGCGAGGAGGACCGCCGGGATCGCCGGCGGACGCTGGTCTCGCTCAGCGCGCGGGGGGAGGAGCAGGTGGCGGCGCTCCGCCACGGGAGCCAGCGCTGGCTCGAACGGTCGCTCGACCTCCTGGCGGACGAGGACCTCGAGGCGCTGGCGCGGGGGCTGGAGGCGCTGACCCGGGCCCTGGACGCCCTCGTTGCGGAGGGGGCCCGCCCGGACCGCAGGACGAGTACCGTGCAGGCTTCAAGGAAGGACGGGTGATCGAGTTGTCTACCGCGGATCGGGAGCGGAGGAGCCGCGCAGGGGAGGGTGGCTCGGTCCGGATCGAGGAAGGGCAGAGCCTTCGCAGCTCCCTGAGCCGTGAGCGCCTGGTGCTGGTGGTGGCGGCGGCGATGCTGGGGATGCTCCTGTCCGCGATCGATCAGACGGTGGTCGGTACCGCGATGCCGCGGATCATCGCGGATCTGAACGGGCTGGAGCACTATTCCTGGGTCTTCACCGCCTACATGCTGGCTTCCACGGCGACGGTGCCGCTCTATGGGAAGCTGTCCGACGTCTACGGGCGGAGGCCCTTCTTCCTGCTGGGGCTCTTCCTCTTCGTGGCCGGCTCGGCCCTCTCGGGCCAGAGCCAGAGCATGACCGAGCTGATCCTCTTCCGCGGCCTGCAAGGCCTGGGAGCGGGCGCCATGATGCCCATCGTCATCGCCATCATCGGCGACATCTTCCCGCCCGCCGAGCGGGGCCGGTGGCAGGGGCTGATGATGGCGGTCTTCGGCCTGGCCACCATCGTCGGGCCGACGCTGGGCGGGTGGATCACCGACCACTGGACGTGGCGCTGGGTCTTCTACGTCAACCTGCCGGTGGGCATCGTGGCCATGGTGATCGCGGCGATCGCCCTGCCCAGCGTGGGCCTGCGGCGCCAGCACCGGATCGACTACCCCGGGGCCGCCGTGCTGATCGCGGCGGCGGTGCCGATGCTCCTCGGGTTCAGCTGGGCGGGCACGGAGTACGCCTGGGGCTCGCCGCAGATCCTCTCGCTCTTCGCCGGCTCGGCGGTCATGTGGGTGCTCTTCTTCTGGCTGGAGTCGCGGGCGGAGGAGCCGATCATCAGCCCGTCGCTCTTCCGGAACAGCATCTTCACGATCTCGATGATCGCGACGTTCATCGTGGCCGGGGGGCTCTTCGGCGGGGTGATGTACCTGCCGCTCTTCATGCAGGGCGTGATCGGCGACACGGCCACCAACTCGGGCACGCTGCTGACGCCCATGATGCTGGGCTTCATGGCCTCCAGCATCATCGGCGGCCAGCTCCTCTCCCGGACCGGGCGGTACAAGATCATCTCCCTGGTGGGCTTCGCCGTTGCCGCCGTGGGCATGTACCTGAATGCGCGCCTGGACGTGCACGCCACCAACGGCGAGGTCATCCGCAACATGATCATCATGGGCCTCGGCATGGGCGTGCAGATGAGCCTCTTCACCATCGTGGTCCAGAACGCCTTCCCCTTCCGCCGCCTGGGGGAGGTGACGGCCAGCCTCCAGTTCTTCCGCTCCATCGGCGGCACCATCGGCGTCGCCGTCCTGGGCACGCTGATGACCAACCGCTTCCAGACGGAGCTGCACAGCCGGATCCCGCCGGCACTCAGCCAGCTGATGCCGGCCGGGAAGCTGGCCGCCCTGGAGAATCCGCAGGCCCTTCTCTCGCCCCAGGCGACGGCCGAGATGCAGAAGGCCTTCGCCCACTTCGGCCCGCAGGGCGAGCTCCTCTTCCGGCAGCTGATGCAGGCCATCCGGGAGAGCCTGGCCGTCTCCATCACCGAGCTCTTCGCGGTCGGCACGGCGGCGCTCGTGGCGGCCTTCGTGGTCACCCTCTTCCTCAAGGAGATCCCGCTGCGGCGCTCGCATGAGCCCGGCGGCGCCGCGACGGAGATGGAGATGGAGACGGAGGAGAGGGCGCAGGAACTGGCCGGCGGGGAGGAGGCGAGGATGGTCCACATCCGGCTCCTTCTCGGCTCGCTCTTCGCCATCCTGGCGGGGACGGCGCTCCGCTCGGAGGCGGACCGCGGCCTGCTCGAGGCGCTGGCCGCGCTGGAACGGCAGCCGGCCGGGGGGCCGGCGGGAGCGGCGGCGGGAGACCGGCCCGCCCAGGAGGTGGAAGAGGCGGGCCGCCGCGTGGCCCGGGAGCTCCTGCTTCCTGCCGCCCGCGCCCTGTTGGACCCCTGGCTGGCTGCAGCGGGGGAGTTCCGGGAGATCGGGGCGGCGGGGACGTCGGCGGCGACGGCGGTGCGGATCTTGCGCGACGGGGGGGAGAACCGATGGAACGAAGGCGCGCCGGTATCGGGAAAGATCTTTGGGGGATCGGCGCCAGCCTAGCCGCGCTCCTGGGCGGCTTCTGGCTGATGGTCGCCCCCTGGGCGCTGGCCTTCCAGCCCCGGGGAGCCGACTGGAACGACGCCACGCTCAATTCGTTCTGGAGCGGGCTCGGTGTTACCGTGGTGGCGCTGGCAGGCGTCTTCCTCTTCGGCGCCACGCTGGTCTCCCAGCTGCGCGCGGCCGGCGCGCTGCCGCGGCCGAAGCGCCGCGCGCAGGCGGGGCCGGAGCGCGAGGCGGCCGAGGGGCTGACGTCGGAACGCCTGGAGGAGGCGCTCGTGCCCCTGGCGGCGCGGCTGCTGGAGGAGCTGGCCAGCCAGCAGCGGTCCGCCGGCTCCGACGCGCACCGGGACGAGGACCGGACCGGCGCCGCGCTCTACCGGGGGACGGGAAGCGCAGAACGGGGTGAGTCGCTGTGAATCGGATCTCGGCGGGCTTCTGGGCCCTGCTCGTGCTCTTCCTGGGAGGGCTCTGGCTGGTGCTCTCGCCCTTCGCCCTGGTGGCCAGCCAGCCGGCCGGCCGGCCGTGGACCGCCGCCACCATCTCCAACGTTGCTGCCGGCGGCGGCCTGACGCTGGTCGCACTGGCGGGCATGGTCGGCTACCTGGCCTTCTGGCTGCGGGACCTGCTGGCGGCGGCCGGCGGGACGAGCGAGGAGCGGACGGCCGGCCCGGAGGGCGAGAGCGGCTCGCCGGTCGGCCGCAGCTGATGGAGGAAGGGACCCAGGCACTCCCCGGGCGGCTTCGCCCGGGTGAGGCGTGGGGGCGGATCGGCCTCATCGCCGCCGCCTGGGCCGGGTCGCGGCTGGCGCTCAGCTTCATCGGCTGGGCGGCCAGCCTCCGCATTCCGGGGGGCCGTCCGGCACAGCCCTGGCCGCTCTCCCAGGCGCCGCTCCTGTTCACCATGTGGGACCGGTACGACTCCCAGTGGTACCTGGAGATCGCGCGCTACGGCTACTTCGGCTTCCCGGTCCGGAGCCACTACTCGCCGGAGGCCTTCTTTCCCCTCTACCCCCTTCTGATCGGCCTGGGCGAGCGGCTGACGGGACTCCCCGGCGCGGTCCTGGGGGTGCTCCTCTCCAACCTCTTCCTGCTCCTGGGGCTGATCCTGCTCGACCGCCTGGTGGCGCGCCGGCTGGGCGAACGGGTGGCGCTCCGGACGGTCCTCCTGCTGCTGCTCTTCCCCACCTCCTTCTACTTCTCGGCGATCTACACCGAGGCGCTCTTCCTCTTCGCCACCGTGGCCGCCTTCTGGGCGGCGGACCGGGAGCGGTGGTGGTGGGCGGGGGTGGCGGGCGCGGCGGCGGCCCTGACGCGGAACCTGGGGATCCTCCTGGTGCTGCCGCTGGGATGGCTCGCCCTGGAGCGGTACCGGTCCGGGCCGAGCCTGCGCCGGGCGGCGCCCCTTCTCCTGATCCCGCTGGCCTTCGCGCTCTGGGCGGGCTTCCTCTGGCTGGAGAGCGGGGACGCGCTCCGCTTCGTCCACGCCGAGGCCGGCTGGAACCGGCACCTCGCGGCCCCCTGGGTCGGCCTGGCGACGGCGGTCGACCGGGTGGTGACGCCGCCGCCGCCCGCCCACTGGCCGCTGGGCGTCTATGTCAGCGGCTGGCGGCCCCAGTTCGCCCCGCTCTACAGCACCATCGACGGCCTCGCGGCGCTGGCGGGGCTGCTGCTGCCGTTCCTGGGCCGGCGCTGGGGGCAGCCCCGGGCGTGGGCGCTCTGGGCGCTGATCGGGGTCCTGGTGCCCATGTCGGCGCCGACGCTGCACTCCATGACGCCGCTGGCCAGCATGTCCCGCTACCTCGTGGTGCTCTTCCCCGTGGCGGTGACGCTGGCCCAGGCGGCCGAGCGCCGCCCCTGGGTGGAGGTGGCGCTCTTCTCCAGCCTGCCGCTGGTCCAGGCCTTCTTCTTCACGCTCTTCACGACCTGGAACTGGATCGCCTGACCGCGCGCCGGGTTCTCCGGCGCCCGCCGGCTCAGCGGTCGCCCCGGGGGCGCTTGACGCCGGCCGCCCACGCTCCGGGGGCCTTCTTGGCGTCGTGGGCGCCGCGGCGGAGCGAGAGGGCGAGCCGGGCCAGCTCGCGGAAGGCGCGCAGGATCACGCGGGGGTCGTTCCCCGTCGCCCGCCCGGCGGTGCGGGGGAAGTGGCGGACGGGGAGCTCCAGCAGCCTGTAGCCCAGGCGCCGGACCTGGGCCAGCATCTCGGCATTGACGGTGGCGCCGCTGGAGGTGATGGTCAGCCGTCGGAGGACGTCGGCGCGGTAAAGCTTGAAGGCGCAGTCCACGTCGCGGACCGGGACGCCGAGGAGGAGTCGCACCAGCATGTTCCAGCCGGCGGCGTTGAGCCGGCGCAGCGGAGGATCGCGCCTCCTGGCCCGGTAGCCCACCAGCACGTCCGCCCTCTCCCGCCGGGCGAGGAAGCCTTCCAGGTCGCGGATGTCGAACTGGCCGTCGGAGTCCATGAAGAAGACCCAGCGGCCTCTGGCCGCCGCGAATCCGGTGCGGAGCGCGGCGCCGTAACCGCGGTTCCGGGTATGGCGGAGCAGGCGGATCGCCGGGTTGGCCTTGGCGATGCCGGTCACCACGGCGCCGGTCCGGTCCCGGCTGCCGTCGTCCACCACCAGCAGCTCGTACTCCAGCCCCCTGCCCTCGAGGAAGCCGGTCACCTGCTCCAGGGTGTCGCCGATGTTGGCTTCCTCATTGTAGGCGGGGAGGACCACGCTGAGCTCGGGCTGTCGGCTGGCGTCCGGCGTCTCGTCCCTCGGTTCCCCGTCCATCCGGTCGGCAACCTCCCCGGTCGCGAACACCAACAACCTACCGCGGCGGCTCGAGCAAACCAAGTCCACCGGTCCGGAGGAAGCCCCGCGCCCCGGACTTCCTCCCGGCTCCGTCTTCCCCGGCGGAAAGGGCGAGCGCCCCGTGGCGCTCGCCCTTTCCGCTTGCGATTCCCGGTCAGGCCGGGGAGCCTCGGAGGCTCAGTTGCTGCTCGTGCCGCCGGGCGGCGTCGCGGTCTGCGGGGTGGTCTGGGGCGTGGTCGGGGGCGCCGCCTTGCCGGGGCGTCCGAGGGTGGTGCGCTGGAAGTTGGTCTCCAACCGCTGCTGCAGCTCGGTGAGGATGCGGTCCCTCTCCTGGGCCGTGAGCACGCCCTGCTGCACGCGCACGTCCAGCGCCGCCTTGGGTGCCGCCAGGACCGCGTCGATCAGCGACTGGAGCGAGACGCCCTTGGACTGGGCGATCTGGGCGACGGACTGGCCGCTCTGCCGGGCCTGGATCAGCTCCTGCACGGTCATGCCCAGCTCCTTGGCGACCACCGCGGGCCCGCTGTTGATCCAGGTGGACCGCTCCCCGCGCGCCATCATCCTCCAGGCACGGCCGTGGCCCGCACCCTGCGCGGGCCCGGCACCCGGAGCCGCCTGCCCGGGGGCGGGCGTCGTCGCGTCGACCCAACTCGGCTGCGCCACCGTCTGGGCCACCGGAGCCGGGAGGCCCGCCGCATGGCCGGTGCCGGTCAGGAGCGCCCCGGCCAGGACACCTCCGCCCAGCGCCGCGACCAGGGTGATCACCGCGATCAGCTTCATCGATCGGGACAAGCTCTCTCCCTCCTTCGCGATTAGCTTGCCCCCGCGCCTTCAAACCGCTGTCGCCCTCATGTCAAGATTTTGTGGAAGGTTCCGCCCCAGCCGCCGGCCGGACCGTCGCCAGGACCACCTCCAACGCCTCCGGGTTCTCGAGGGCGGAGGTGTCGCCGTGGACGCTTCCTTGATCCACCGCCTCCCGCAGCAGGCGTCGCATGATCTTGCCGCTCCGCGTCTTCGGAAGCGTGGGGACGACGTAGATCCGCTCCGGCCGGGCGATGGGCCCGATCGCGTCCACGATCCGCCGGCTCAGCTCGGCGGCGAGGGCCGCCTCCTCCACGCCCTCTCCGTCGCCCGCGGCGCGCCGCGGCACCACGAAGGCGATGGGCACCAGGCCCTTGACGGGGTCCGTGGCGCCGACGACCGCCGCTTCCGCGACGCGGGGATGGTCGAGGAGCGCCGCCTCCATCTCCATGGTGCTCAGGCGGTGACCGGCGACGTTGATCACGTCGTCCACCCGGCCCACCACCCAGATATGCCCGTCGTCGTCCTGCACGGCCGCGTCCGCCGTGAAGTAGGCCCCTGGGAAGCGCCGGAAGTAGGTCTCCAGGTAACGGCCGTGGTCGCCCCAGACGGTGCGCGCCAGGGAGGGGAAGGGGTGGGTGATGATCAGGTAACCCTGCTTCCCCGGCGGCAGCGGAGCGCCATGCTCGTCCACCACGCGGGCGACGTATCCCGGCAGCGGCTGGCCGGCGGAGCCCGGCTTGGCCGGCGTCAGGCCGACCATCGAGCAGGTCCAGGCGGTCGCGGTCTCGGTCTGCCCGTAGGTGTTGTTGATGAAGAGCTCGTCGCCCGCCGGCCGCCCCTTCCCCAGGTGGTCGCGAACCCAGTTCCAGGTCTCCGGGTCGAGCGGCTCGCCCACCAGGGCGATCAGCTCCAACCGGGAGAGATCGTGCCCCTCCAGCCCCGCCTCACCCAGGCGGCGAAGCATGCGGAGCGCCGTCGGCGCGGTGAAGAGCTTGTTGACGCCCCAGCGTTCGACGATGCGGTAGAGGCGGTCGGGCGTCGGCCAGTCCAGCGCACCCTCGTAGACCACCTGGGTGACGCCGTGGGCCATCCCTCCGACCAGCGCGAAGATCGGGAAGGTGAGCCAGCCCACATCGGCCGTGCACCAGTACACATCCTCCGGGGTCAACCCCAGCGCCCACTTGACGTTGGCGTAGGTACCGACCAGGAAGCCCATCCCGGCGTGGACCACGCCCTTCGGCTTCGACTCGGTACCGCTGGTGTAGATGATGAATCCGGGTTCGTTGGCCTCCATGGGTTCCGGCGGGCAGTCGGGGGAGGCCGCGGCGACCAGCTCGTGGTACCAGAGATCCCTGCCCGGCGTCATCGGGAGTTCGACGCCGGTGTGCCGGACCACCACGACATGCTCGATGGAGGAGATCCCCGCGGCCGCCCGCTCCAGCGTCGCCTTGAGCGGGAGCACCTGGCCGCGCCGGCGGCTGCCGTCGGCGACCACCACCACCTTCGGCTGGGCGTCGAGGAGCCGCTGGCGGACCGCCTCCGCCGAGAAGCCGGCGAAGATGACGCTGTAGAGCGCGCCGATCCGGTAGCAGGCGTGGACGGCGACGAAGACCTCGGGGATGTTCGACATGTAGATGGCGACCACGTCGCCGCGCCCGACGCCCAGCGCCCTGAGCGCGTTGGCCAGGCGGCCCACCTCGTCCAGCAGCATGCGGTAGGTGAGGACGCGCGTCGCGCCGTCCTCGCCCTCCCAGAGGATCGCCGCCTGATTCCCCCGGCCCGCTCGCACGTGCCGGTCGATGCAGTTGGTGCTGACGTTGCCCAGCCCGCCCACGAAGTAGCGGAAGTCGGGCAACTCCCCCTCCCTTCGCACCTGCCAGGGGCTGAACCATTCCAGCTCGGAGGCGACCTCGGCCCAATACGCATCCGGGTCGACCCTGGATCGCTCCCACCAGGTCTCGAAGGCGGCCACCGAGGAGAAGGCCGCCTTGGCGCGGAGACTCCGGCCCGGCGGTACCAGCCGGTTCTCCAGGAGGCGCCGGACCCCTCCGGCGGCCGGCTCCTCCCCGGATGGGACCGGTTCCTCGCCGGGGCCGGAGCCGCCAGCCACCGCCGTTCCCCTGCCGCGATCCTCCGCCTCCGCCATCGACACGACGAACACCTCCCCCCACCCGACCTGTCGGTCGCGAGATCAGGGGGAAGCTTCGCATGCCGAACACGATTTTCCTTCGGCGAACCGCGGTGTCGTTGCGAAAAAAGTCAAGCGGACGCGATCAAAACCGACCCGAGGATCAGCCAGAGGATCCCGGACGCGGTCTCCTCCAGCCCGATCCGCTTGAAATCGGCGCGTGCCTCCGGCCGGCGCGCGGTAGAGGCCAGATGGAGAAGCTCCGGCGCCCAGGCCAGCGCGGCCCGGCCCGGGACCCCCGTGATCGGCTCCAGGGCGGTCAGGACGAGAGAGAGGAGAACGGCGCCGCCAGCTGCGGCCGCCAGCAGGAGGAAGGCGGAGCGGCGACGCTCCGCCTCGGGGGTGTGCTCCCGCCGCCAGGTGACGAAGCGGTCGACGTGGAGGGTTCCGAGGCCGAAGGGCATCAGGGCGAGGAGCCAGAGTCCCAGCTGGAAGGCGGGCGGGCGTCCCAGCGCCGCGGCCAGGGCGGGCGCGCCCGCCGTCAGGCCCGCCACGCCGGCCAGCTCGCGGAACAGGGCCCGGCGGGGCGTGATCCGGCGGACCCGGGAAAAGGCGAGTTCCGCCGCCAGCACCGCCGCCGCCAGCAGCGCCCAGCCGGCCAGGGCGAGCGAATGCGAACGGAGGAGGGCGGCCGCCCCGGCGACCGCGGCCCCCGCCAGCGGCACGGCCACCGTCCAGGTGGCGGCGGCGCCGCGCAGGCGTTGGCGGAGCGGCTCGCGGCCGAGGAAGAGCGCCACCATCGCCAGCAGCGTCCAGCCGGCCGCCGGCGCCCAGGCGCGCAGCGCCAGCAGTGGCAGGGACGCGGGCAGGACCAGCATCACCCACGAACCATGCTCGCGGGGAAGGGGGAAGCGCCTGCCGTGCAGCTCCATCACCTCCGACGCGATGGTAGTCCGGGCGCGGGCGGATCGGCTCACCCGAAGGGGCGGCTCTCGGCCCCGACGTGCGACCGGTTCTCGCCTGCTCGGGTGATGCCCGCGGGGCGTCCGGGCGTCTAGGATGGTCCGAAAGGTGGGATCGCCGTGTGGGCTCGGGATCTGCTCGCCCCCTGGCATCTGGTCGTCCTTCTGGCCATCGTCCTCATCCTCTTCGGCCCCAGCCGGCTTCCGGAACTGGGGCGCTCGATCGGCGAAGGCATGCGGGCCTTCCGCTCCGCCACGTCCGGCGAGACCGGCGAACCGTCCGGCTCGGTCCCCGGAACGACGTCGGCGCCGGCGGCCTCCTCGCCGGCCGGCCCCGCCGGACCGGCCGCCCGCAGCGACCCGCCGGCGGAGGCCGGCGATGAAAGGAAGCAGGGCGGCATGTGAGCCAGCCGCTGGGCGATCCACTGGACGCGCTGGAACGGCTCCTCGGGCGCTTCGGCCGCCCGCCGGTCCGGTTCGAGCCGGGCCGCTGCACCCGCGCGCGGCATCGCCTCTCGAGCTGCCGCGCCTGCGTGGACGCCTGCCCGGCCCAGGCCATCCGTCTCGGAGCGGCGGGCGGCCCGGAGGCGCTCCTCGTGGACGGCGAGTGTTGCCGCGGTTGCGGCCTCTGCCTGCCGGCCTGTCCGACCGCCGCGCTTCAGCCGGCGCCGGCGGAGGCGGCGGATCCGTTTCAGCTGGCCGACGTGACCGCCTGCGCCGCCGTCGACGCCTCCCGCCTGCCCCCCTCGGCCCGCCAGGCCGGCTGCCTGGGTTCGCTGGAGCCGGTGGCGCTGCTCGAAGCCACCGCCCGGCCGGTGCTCCTCCTCCACGGCGACTGCGCTCGCTGCCCCCTGACCCGCGGCCGCCAGGCGTTCGACCGCCACCTGGAGGAAGCGCGGGAACTGGCCCGCTGGAACGGCCTCGAGCTGGCGCTCACGCTCCGCCAGGAAGCCTCCACCGGCCTCGACCCGGAGGGGCGGGCGCCGCGGCCCTCGCGCGCGGCGCCGCGCCTCTCCCGCCGTGATTTCTTCCGCCTCGGGCGGCAGGAGATCCGGGAGGATGCCGCGCTGGCCCTGCTGCCCGAGGAGAAGCCGCGCCTCTGGAGCGGCGGCCGGCTGCCCCACGCCACCGACCGCCGCCGGCGGGAGCTGGCCCGCTGGCTCCCCTTCGGACCGGAAGCGCGGGTGTCGACCCCGGCGGGTGCGCCGCACCCTCGGCCCGGCCTCCTTCCCGTCTGGCGCCTCCATCTGGAGCGGGAGCGCTGCCCAGGCTGCGGGCTCTGTGCCGAGCTCTGCCCCGAGGGTGCGCTCGGCTGGCGGCTCGCGCCGGCGACCGGCGGCTCCGCCCCACCCGCCCGGCAAGCGGCTCCGTTTCCCGGGAGCGAGCCGGCGGCCGTACCCGTTCCTGCGGAACTGGCCTTCGACCTCTGGCGCTGCGCCGGGTGCCGCCTCTGCGAGGAAGCCTGCCCGACCGGCGCCCTTCGCCTCACCCAGGCCGACCTCCCGCTCGCCCCCGAGCCCGTCGCCCTCCTGGGCGGCCACCGGGCGCGCTGCCGGCGCTGTGGGCAGCAGTTCTTCTCCCCGCGCCCCGAGCCGCTCTGCAGGAGCTGCCGCCCCGACGCGGCGGAGCTGCTGGAGGGGCTCCCCGAACCCTGACCGTTGCCCGGAGCCGAGGCGAACCCCGGTCGGCCGCGTCCCGGGACCGGCCCTCGGTGCTACCCTGGAGCCGTGGCGCCTGCGGGCGATCCCCGCAGGCGGAGCACACGTTCGGGGAGGGAGAAGGGACGGAGCGAGAGCGCGTCGCGACTGCCCCGCGGCCGGAGCCCCGTCCCGACCGCTGGAGCATCCTGGCCGCCGTCGTCCTGGGCGGGGCCATGGGCCCTGTGGACGGCAGCGTGATGAACGTGACCATGCCGGTGATCGCCGGCGAGTACAGGGTCGGCCTGGCCGCCGTCAGCTGGGTGGTGATGGTCTACCTGCTGGTGATCGGCTCGACCCTCCTGGGCTTCGGCCGCCTGGGCGACATGTGGGGCTACCGGCGAGTCTTCCGGGCGGGGCTCCTGGTCTTCACCCTGGGCTCCGCCGCCAGCGGCGCCGCGCCCACCTTCCCGCTCCTGCTGGTGGCGCGGGGGATCCAGGCGCTGGGGGCGGCCATGTTCATGGCGGTCGGTCCCGCCATCCTGACCGCCGTCTTCCCTCCGTCGGAGCGGGGGAGGGCGCTGGGCTTCAACGGGATGGCGGTGGCGGCCGGGCTGGCGCTGGGACCGACGCTGGGCGGTACGCTGACCGAGCTGCTCACTTGGCGCTCGGTCTTCTACATCAACCTGCCCATCGGCCTGGCCGCGCTGGTCTGGACGGGCCGCGTGCTCCCCGACGGACCCCGGCGGGGAGGCCAGCGCTTCGACCTGGCGGGCTCGGGGCTTGCCGTCGTCGCGCTCGGCGCCCTCCTCCTGGCCGCCAGCGAGGGGGAGAGCTGGGGCTGGGGGTCGCCGGCCGTCCTCGCGGCCATGGCGGGCGGCCTGATCGTCGGGCTCCTCTTCGTCCTCTGGGAGCGGCGGACGCCGGAACCGATGCTGGACCTGGCGCTCTTCCGCAGCCGCACCTTCAGCGCAGCCTCGGCGGCGGGGCTGCTCAGCTTCGTGACCCAGTTCCTCATGACCTTCCTGATCCCGTTCTACCTGCAGCAGCTGCTGCGCCTCGACCCCTTCCGCGCCGGCCTGGTGATGACCGCCCACCCGCTGATGGTGCTGGCGGTGGCGCCGGTGGCCGGGGCGCTCTCGGACCGGATCGGAACCCGCTCGCTGGCCTTTGCCGGGCTGGCTCTGTCGGCGACCGCGCTCCTCCTTCTGACGGGGCTGGGGCCCGCCGCGGCTCCGTGGGAGGTGGCCTGGCGGATGGCCGTCTTCGGGCTGGGGGCGGGGCTCTTCCAGGCGCCCAACAACAGCGCGGTGATGGGGGCGGCGCCGCGGTCGCGGCTGGGGATCGCTTCCTCGGTGCTGGCCACGGTGCGGAACGTGGGTATGGTGCTGGGCGTGGCGCTGGCCGACGCTGTCTTCACCGCGCGCCGCTCGGCCTGGGCGGCGACCCTCGCCGGCCAAGGGCTCGACGCGGCGCAGGCGGGCCGTCTCGCCTTCTGGATGGGATTGCGGGACGCCTGGCTGGCCGGCGCACTCCTCGCCGCCCTGGGGGCCGTCCTGTCGCTCCTGCGGGAATCGCGCGCCCCTGCGGGAGGGGCGACGGCGCGAGAGGAGGCGGAGCCTCCCGTGGGCGGGCGAGGCCGCGCGCCGGCGGCCGGGGAGGAGCCGGCGCCCTAGGGCTGGGGGCCGACCCGGGGCCGGAAGAGCGGTTGCGAGGTGGTCTCGTGGGGGTGGAGCGCGCCCTCGTGGGCCAGGTCCAGCACCTCCTGCCACGGCGTCCCTTCCTCCACGTCGAGGAAGCGGATCCCCGCCTCCCGGGCCTGCTGGTAGGAACGGTCGCAGAGGGCCTCCGGGACGACGCAGACCACGTCGGCCCCCATCTCGACCAGCTGGCGGACCGTGGTCGGCCTCCGGTCCTTCTCCAGGTCGTGGCCGCGGTTGTGCTCGATCTCCACCCGGCCGCTCTCAGTGTCGAAGAGGACGATCTCCGACCCGTCAGGAAGGCGCGTGATCCGCCACTGCTCGTCGATCACCGCTGCCATGCGCATCTCCACCGACCTCCCGAACTTCCGCTGTCCCGCCTTTCCCCCGCCTTCCCTCCCGGCGGCGGGGGTCAGCCGTCATCATAGGCCCGTCGGGCCGCGGTGCCAAAGGAGGCGTCAGCGCGCCGGTCTGGCGGGATGGCCCGCTGACGGCTACCCTCGGACCATGGGAGGCGTCGCTCTTTGTCACAGCGGAAGGCAAATGAACCGGAGATGTCGACGATGACCGCCGCGGAGGCGCGGGACGGTGCCGGACGGCTGCTCCGGCTCGAGGCGCGGCGCGACGGGCGGAGCGGCCCGGCCGAGGAGATCGAGCTGGAGGCGGCGACGCCCCATGTGCTCCGCCTCCGCTGGCGACGCGGTGGAAGCGGGCGGCTGGAGCCGCTGCTCGACGGGCGGCCGGTCTGGCTCGACCCCGGATTCCGGCCGAGAGGGCGGTTGCGCCGGATGCGCAGCCGCGACGGCTGGCTCGGGCTGAGCACCGGCGCGCTCCGGCTGGAGCTGCAGCCGGAGCCGTTCGCGCTCCGCGTCCGCGACCGGCGCGGGCGGCTGGTGGCGGACTTCGGGCCGGGCGCCCTGGAGGAGGCGGAGGGCGAGCTGCGCCTGCGGATGCGCGCGCTGCCCGGGGAGCGATACGTGGGCCTCGGGGAGAAGGTCGGCTTCCTCGACCACCGCGGGAAGCGACTGGAGGAATGGTGCCGGGACGTGCTGCCGCACCTGCCCGACACCGATCCGCTCTACCAGGCGATCCCCTTCCTGATGGTGCTGCGGCCCGTGGGGGCGGAGGCGGCGCGGAGCGTCGGCCTCTTCCTGGCCAGTACCTGGCGGACGAGCTTCGACCTGGCCGCGCGCGACCCCGAGGCGCTCCGGCTGGGCGTCGACGCGCGGGCGGGCGGGCTGGAGCTCTGGCTGGTCGCGGGCCCCGAGCCGGCGGCGGTGCTGGAGCGGTACACCGAGCTGACCGGGAGGACGCCGCTCCCGCCGCTCTGGGCGCTGGGCTACCACCAGTCGCGCTACAGCTACTACCCCGAGCCGGCGGTGCGCGAGCTGGCGCGGGGCTTCCGCGAGCGCGGGATCCCCTGTGACGCCATCCACCTGGACATCCACTACATGGACGGCTACCGGGTCTTCACCTGGGATCCGGAGCGCTTTCCCGAACCGGAGCGGATGGCGCGGGATCTCGCCCGGGACGGCTTCCACCTGGTGACCATCCTCGACCCGGGCGTCAAGGTCGACCCGGACTACCGGGTCTACCGGGAGGGGCTGGAGCGCGACGTCTTCTGTCGGACGCGCGAGGGCGAGGTCTACCGCGGCGAGGTCTGGCCCGGGACCACCGCCTTCCCCGACTTCGCCCGGCCGGAGGTGCGGCGCTGGTGGGGCGACCTCCACCGGGGGCTGCTGGACCGGGGCGTGGACGGCATCTGGAACGACATGAACGAGCCGGCCGTCTTCGACGGGCCCGGCAAGAGCATGCCGGAGGACGTGACGCACCGCGACGAGCGCGGCCGTACCCTCCCCCATGCCGCCGTCCACAACGCCTACGCCCTCCTGGAGGCCGAGGCGACGCGCCAGGGGATGCTGCGGGCCCGGCCGGACGAGCGGCCCTTCCTCCTGACGCGGGCCGGCTTCGCCGGCATCCAGCGCTACGCGGCCGTCTGGACCGGCGACAACGCCAGCTGGTGGGAGCACCTCCAGATGGCGACGCCGATGCTGCTGGGGCTCTCCCTCTCGGGAGTCCCGTTCGCGGGGACGGACATCGGCGGCTTCCTGGGCGACAGCTCGCCGGAGCTGTACGCGCGCTGGATCGAGCTGGGCGCCTTCAGCCCCTTCTGCCGCACCCACACCGCGCTCGACACCCGGGCGCAGGAGCCCTGGTCCTTCGGACCGGAGGTGGAGGCGATCGCCCGCCGCTACATCCGCCTCCGCTACCGGCTCCTGCCCTACCTCTACGCGCTCTTCCGCGAGGCGGAGCGGACGGGGCTGCCGCCCCTGCGCCCGCTCTGGCTGGTCTTCCCGGAGGACCCGGGCTCGCACGGCGTCTGGGACCAGTTCCTCCTGGGCGAGCAGCTGCTGCTGGCGCCCGTCGACCGGCCGGGCGCGCGCCGGCGGCCGGTCCACCTGCCGCCGGGGCGGTGGCGGGAGGCCTGGAGCGGGCGCTGGCACCGGGGACCGGCCGACATCCTGGTCGAGGCGCCGCTGGACCGGATCCCGGCCTTCATCCGGGAGGGCGCCGTCCTTCCCCTGGGGCCGGCGGTCGCGCACACCGGCGAGCTGGCCGACCCGGCGGCAGGGCCGCTGGAGTTCCACGCCTACCCCGGGCCGCGGGCCGGCAGCGGCCGGGGCCCGGCGCGGTCCGGGAGCAGCCGGGCGGTGGCCGAGCTGAGGCCGGCGCTCTATGAGGACGATGGCCGCTCCTTCGCCTACCGGCGGGGCGAGTGGCGCGAGAGCCGGCTGACCCTCGAGCGGCTGCGCCCGAGGGCGGAGGGGGCGGGAGAGGGGGCCCCGGCCGGCCCGGCTACCGCGGGACGGGAGGCCGCCGTGCAGGAGGCGCTGCGGGTGAGGGTCGAATCAGAGGGGCGTTACGCCTCGTCGCGGAAGGAGCGCTGGCTCGTCCTCCACGACGCGGCGCGGGTGCTGGGCGGGCGCCCGGAGGTGCAACCCGGCTGGCGCTACGACGAGGGCGAGGATCGGCTGTGGGTTCCGCTTCCTCGGGCGGCCGAGGCGGGGGAGGCGGAGCGGGTGGAGATGGAGGTGCGAGCATGGCGCGCGTCGAGCTGAAGCAGGTGACCAAGCGCTTCGGGCAGGTGGAGGCGGTCCGGCAGGTCAGCCTGGAGGTGCACGACGGCGAGTTCATGGTCCTGGTCGGCCCCTCGGGCTGCGGCAAGTCGACGCTTCTGCGCATGATCGCGGGGCTGGAGGAAGTGACCGAGGGCGAGGTCTGGATCGGCGACCGCATGGTCAACGAGCTGCCGCCCAAGGACCGGGACGTGGCCATGGTCTTCCAGAACTACGCGCTCTATCCGCACATGAACGTCTACGAGAACATGGCCTTCGGCCTGCGCATGCGCAAGGTGCCCAGGCAGCAGATCGACCGGCGGGTGCGCGAGGTGGCGGAGAGCCTGGGCCTGGCGGAGCTGCTCCAGCGGCGGCCGCGGGAGCTCTCGGGCGGCCAGCGGCAGCGGGTCGCGCTGGGACGGGCGATCGTGCGGGAGCCGCAGGTCTTCCTGATGGACGAGCCGCTCTCCAACCTGGATGCCCAGCTGCGCGTCCAGACCCGGACCGAGCTGATCCGTCTCCACCAGCGCCTGGGGACGACCACCATCTACGTCACCCACGACCAGGTGGAGGCCATGACCATGGGCAACCGGATCGCGGTCCTCCACCACGGCCGGGTGCAGCAGGTGGCCACCCCGGTGGAGCTGTACGACCACCCGGCCAACATGTTCGTCGCCGGCTTCATCGGCTCGCCGCAGATGAACTTCGTGCGCGGGCGGATCGAGCGCGACGAGGAAGGGGTCCGCTTCCGCTCCAGCGGCCTCGACATCCGCCTTCCCGCGCGGCTGGCGGAGCTGGCCGCCGACCACCACGGCCGCGAGATGGTGCTGGGCGTCCGGCCGGAGCACGTGGTGGTGGAGCCGGAACGGGTGGCGGCCCTGGGCGAGACGGCCTTCGACGCGGCGGTGGAGGTGGTCGAGCCGTTGGGGGCGGAGAGCTACCTGCACGTGACGGCGGGGGAGGACCGGTTGACGGTCCGCACCCAGCCCGACATCCGCACCGGCATGGGAGAGCGGCTCCGCCTGGCGATCGAGCCGGAGCGCATCCACCTCTTCGACGGCGAGTCGCAGGAGGCGCTCGGCGTCCCGGTGGCCCGCGCCGCCTGATTCCCCTTCCCGTCCCGCCTTCCTCCCACCCTTCTCGGGGTCGCGGGCCGGCTCCCGGGGTGGGCGTCTTCGTGCTGATTAGTGCATTACGCATATAAGTGCGAATTGCAGTATGCTGGATTCGGCCCGCCGACGGGGAGGGGAGGACGGATCGCTTGGAGCGGATCCAAACCCGGGGCCGCCACTTGCCGGCCTTCGTCCTGCTGGCCGTGCTCCGGTGCGGCCGGATGCACGGCCGGGGGATCGATCTCTGGCTGAGCGCCCATCTTCCAGGCGGCTGGCAGGCGGACCAGCCCAGCGTCTACCGGACGCTCCGCGACCTGGAGTCGGCGGGTGCCGTGGAGTCCGAGTGGCGGACGGGCCGCGGGGCCGCCGCCCGGGAGTACACCATCACGCCTCGGGGCCGGGAGCTCTTGCGGGAGTGGAGCGAGGAGATCCGGCGGAGCCGGGACAACCTGGACTTCTGGCTCGAGGCGTGGAAGGAGGCGGAGGATGTCCGGGGCTGAAGTCGCGACGGGAGGGGCGGCGGGCGCGCGCCAGGCTGCGCGGGCCAACGTCGCCATCGCCGCCCTGGGGCACTTCCTGAACGACCTGTATGGCAACATCTATCCGACGCTGGTCCCGCTGCTGATGGGACCGCTGCACATGACCGTGGCCATGGCCGCCTGGGTCACCTCGGCCAACGGCCTGACGGCGGCCCTCCTCCAGCCCGTCTGGGGCTATCTGGCCGACCGGCGGGGAGGGCTGCGGGTCCTGCCCTTTGCGCTCCTGGTCGGGGCGGCCGCCGTGGGCCTCCTCGGGCTGGCGCCGAGCTATGCCGCTCTGCTCGCACTGGTCTTCATCGCCGCCGCCGGCAACTCGGCCTTCCATCCGCCGGCCGCCGCCCTCGTCCACGATTCCAGCGGCGAGGCGCGGGGGCTCTGGATGTCGGCCTTCATGGTGGCGGGCAACATCGGCCGCGCGCTGGGGCCGACCGCGGCCGCCCTGGCCGCGATGATCGCGGCGCAGCGGAGCGTGGGGCTGGTGGCGCTGCCCGGGATCCTCGTCGCGCTCTGGATCGCCGGCGCCATCGGCCGGGCGTACAACGGCCGCGAGGCGGAGGGCGACGGCCACACCGGCCACGGGGCGCAGGGCGCCGACGCGCGGACGCTGGCCCGGGCGCTCTCCGAGCGGGGCGTGGCGGCGCTCTTCCTGCTGCTGATGTCGGCCTCGCGCTCCATCGTGACCACGGCGGTGATCGCCTATCTGCCCATCCGCTACAAGCTCTCCGGCGGTCCCGTGCTGCAGAGCGCGGCCTTCATCGGTGTCATGCTGCTGGCGGGAAGCCTCGGGAACGGGCTCGGCGGCGCGCTCTCCGACCGGGTGCCGCGAACCGCGGTGGTGGCGGTCGCCTCCGTGGCCAGCGCGCTCTTCCTGGCCCTCTTCATCAGCGCCCGGGGTCCGCTGGCGCTGGTGCTGCTGGCGCTGGCCGGCTTCACCGCCATGAGCGTCAGCTCGGTGGTGATCGTCATGGGGCAGGAGCTCTTCCCCGATCACGTGGCCACGGCATCCGGCCTGGTCCTGGGCTGGGGGAACGCCGTCGCCTCGCTGGGGGCCGGGTTGCTCGCCTTCGTGGCCCAGACGGCCGGCATCGACGCGGCCCTCTACGCGTCCGCGGCGATCGCGGCCCTGGGGACGCCGCTGGCGCTCCTCTTCCCGGCGGTGCGGCGCCGGTCGCTCGGGCGCGCCGGCGCTCCCGCCTAGGCGGCGCGAGGGCGGGCCGGGACCGGCCGGGAGCGGTTCGCCCCGGCCCATACCGGCCCGCCCCGTTCGAGCGCCTCTGCCCGCGCGGATCGCCAGGCCTTTCCGGGCGGAACCTGCCGAATCCGGCAGGAAGCGCCGCTCGGGCCTGTCGAACCTCTCGTGCGGCGGTCGATCCTAATCCATCCTTCCGGTGCCGGACGGCTCCACGTGAGGCGACGATTCCTCGCCAGCGGGAGGTCCACCACGGATGCGGCAAGCGGTTCACCGGCGAGGCGCGATATGGCTTGCAGCCGGACTGGCGCTGGGTCTCGGGATCGCCTGCGCCGTGGCGGTGGCCGATACCGGACCCTCCCGCTCGCGATCCGCCGGGCTCCGGTCCGTGTCGGAGGCGTCGCCTTCCCGGAGCGTGGCGGGGGAGAGGCCGAAGACCCCTGGCGCGACCCGCCCGGCGAGCCCGCTCGGGCCGGCGCCCCTTGCCCAGCCGAGCCCGGATCACCCGCTCACGGTGCTCGTCATCGGCGACTCACTCGGCATGGACCTGGGGTTCGGTCTGCGCGACGTCATCGGAAGCCGGCCCGACGTCCGGCTGCTCCTCAAGGCCGTCGGCTCGTCCGGGCTGGTCAACAGGGCGTACTACGACTGGCCCGCCGTCCTCGAGCGCGAGCTGGCCGACCTCCACCCGCAGGTGGTCGTCGCCATGTTCGGCGGAAACGACGCGGTCAGCTTCATC
The DNA here is from genome assembly GCA_029961055.1 of Bacillota bacterium. NCBI lineage: Bacteria > Bacillati > Bacillota > Bacillota bacterium. The sequence goes on along the minus strand of JASBVM010000016.1, from coordinate 20,995 downwards.
GACCAGGGGGCGTACGTGCGCTTCGGCAGCGAGCCCTGGCGAAGGGCGTACGGGGCCAGGGTGGCCGCCGTGATGGACGAGGCGACGCGGGCGGGTGCGCGCGTCGTCTGGGTGGGCATGCCCGTCATGTCGCCCGCGGCGGTGCTGTCGAACACGGCCATGCAGGAGCTCAACGGCGTCTACGAAGCCCAGGCGGAGGCCCACCCCGGCGTGATCTACGTCTCGTCCTGGGAGCTCTTCCAGGACGCCTCAGGAAGGTACACGCGCTACATCCGGGACTCCTCCGGCGTCCTCCAGGACGTTCGCGCCCCCGACGGGGTGCACATCGCCACGCCGGCGGGGAACGCGCTCCTCGCCTCGGCCGTGGTGGCCGCACTCGGCCGGAGCGAGGGCATCCGCCTCTGCCCCGCCAAGAGCCCCTACTGGGACTGGCAGCAGTTCGACTGCCCGCCGGCGAAGCCGGTCGCCCCGCAGCCCTGACCCTCGTCACCCGCCGACGGCACCTGTTGACTGCGGCGGGACGGCCCGGTAGACTGCTTTGCGCGTGAACCGAATATCGACGCGAAGCACCTCCCATCGAGAGCAGGCGGAGGGACTGGCCCGATGAAGCCCGGCAACCGGCCACGTTGGTGGCAGCGGTGCTAACTCCTGCGGCGGTATGCCGAAAGATGAGAGACGCGGACGGTGCCCCTCGCGTGCGAGGGGTTTTTTCGTATCTCCGCGACCGGGCGGGAGGCCGCAGGCGGGGCGGCGCGACAGCGCGGGAGGAGGATCGGTGCGGTGACGGGGCAGGCGGCGGAGGCCGCGGGACGACCGCCGGTACTGGCGGTCCAGGGCCTGAGCAAGCGGTACGGGCCGAGGAAGGCCCTGGAGGAGGTCAGCTTCGAGCTGGCCCGCGGCGAGGCGCTGGGGGTGGTCGGCCGGAGCGGGGCGGGAAAGAGCACCCTGATCCGCTGCATCGTCGGTCTGGAGCGCCCGGAGAGCGGCTCCATCCGGCTGCAGGGCCAGGAGGTGAACCGCCTCCGCGGCCGCGCCCTGCGTGCGGCCCGGCGGAAGGTGGGCATGGTCTTCCAGCACTTCAACCTTCTCGCTTCCAGGACGGCGCTGGGGAACGTGCTCCTGCCCCTGGAGCTGGCGGGCGTCCGTCGCGCCGAGGCCGAGGCGCGCGCCAGGAACCTCCTGGCGCGCGTGGGCCTCAGGGGCTGGGAAGAGGCGTACCCGGCCCAGCTGAGCGGGGGCCAGAAGCAGCGGGTGGGGATCGCCCGGGCCCTGGCGCTGACGCCCTCGCTCCTGCTCTGTGACGAGCCGACCTCGGCGCTGGACCCGGCCACGGCCACGTCGATCCTGCGGCTCCTGGACGAGATCCGGCAGGAGTACGGGGTGTCCATCCTCCTGGTCAGCCACGACCTGAGCGCGGTCCGGGCGGTCTGCTCGCGCCTGGTCGTGCTGGAGTCCGGGCGGGTGGTGGAGAGCGGCCCGGCCGAGCGCCTTCTGCGACAGCCCCTCTCGGTGGCGGCGCGGCAGCTGCTGGCCGCGGTACCGGCCGCGGTGCCGGGCCCGGCGGAGGCGGGGGCGGGCGATGCCTGACCTGACGGCGCAACTTCTTCAAGCGACGCTGGAGACGCTCCACATGGTAGGCCTGAGCCTTCTCCTGGCGGTGGCGGCCGGGCTCCCCCTCGGGACGCTGCTGGTCGTCCTCGACCACGGCCTGATCGCGCCCATGCCCGTGCTCCAGCGGGCGCTGGCCGCGGTGGTCAATGTGGGGCGGTCGGTCCCCTTCCTGATCCTGATGGTGGCTCTCATCCCCTTCACCCGCTGGGTGGCCGGAACCTCGATCGGCACCTCGGCCGCCGTGGTGCCCATGGCGGTGGGCGCCACGCCGTACGTGGCCCGGCTGGTGGAGGGGTCGCTCCGGGCCGTCGACCGGGGCGCGGTGGAGGCGGTGCTGGCCATGGGAGCCAGCAGCTGGCAGGTGGTCTGGAAGGTGCTCTGGCGGGAGGCGCTGCCGGATCTGGTCCTGGCGATCACCGTGGCCGCCGTCTCGCTGGTGGAGTATTCGGCCGTCGCCGGCGCCGTGGGCGGCGGGGGCTTGGGGGACCTGGCCTACCGCTACGGCTACCAGCGCTACGAGGTGAAGGTCCTGCTCTGGGCCATCGTCGTCCTCGTGGTCCTGGTCCAGGTGATCCAGTTCACGGGCGACCGCCTGTCCCGACGGCTCGACCACCGGGGCTGAGCGCGCGGGGCGAGCGGCGCAGGGAGATCCTGGAGGTCTCCGCTTCGAGATGGGGAGATGGTCCGGACATTCGACGCAGCGAGGAGGCAGCAGAGGATGGAGGAAGTCACGGTGAAGCACGAACGGAACCCGGAGTCGGGGCGCGGCCTTCTCCGGCTGACACGCCGGCTGGGCGGGGCCCTCCTGCCGCTGGCGCTGCTGGCCGCGGCCTGCGGCGGGGCGGGGAGCGCCGGCACGGCCGGGCAGGCCGTGCCGGGGAGCGGGGCGAAGGCCGCCGGCCAGGCCGCCACGGTGCTCAAGGTGGGCGCCACCGCCGTGCCCCACGGCGAGATCCTGCAGCAGGTGGTCAAGCCGCTCCTGGCCAAGCAGGGGATCCGGCTCCAGGTGGTGGAGTTCTCGGACTATACCCAGATCAACCCCGCCTTGAAGGACGGCAGCCTGGACGCCAACTACTTCCAGCACCTGCCCTACCTGGACGACTGGAACAGCCACAACGGCGGGGGCCTCGTGGCCATCGCCAAGGTGCACATCGAGCCCATGGGCCTCTACTCCAACCGGATCACCTCGCTGGGCGGGCTGAAGGACGGGGCCACCGTCGCCATCCCCAACGACACCACCAACGGCGGGCGCGCGCTCCTCCTGCTCCAGTCCGCCGGCCTGATCCGGCTCCGACCCGGGGCCGGCTCCTCCGCGACGGTCGCGGACGTCGTCCAGAACCCGCGCCATCTCCAGATCCGCGAGCTGGCGGCGGAGATCCTCCCGCGCGCCCTGGACGACGTGGACCTGGCGGCCATCAACACCAACTACGTGCTCGAGGCCAGGAAGGCCGGGCTTCTCAAACATCCCGGCGCCCTGTACCTTGAGAGGGCGGACTCGCCGTTCGCCAATGTGCTGGTGGTGCGGAAGGACGACGTGGGGAAACCGGCCGTCGAGGCGCTGGCCAGGGCGCTGGTCGGGCCCGAGGTGAGGGCCTTCATCGAATCGCACTACAGGGGGGCGGTGGTCCCCGCCCAGCAGCTCCTGCACTGAACCGGGGAGGGTGAAGGCTGCCATGGCGGCTGGAAGCGGAAACGGTGCCCCGGAGGAGCCGCGGCTGGTCGCAGTCCGCATCGACCCCAAGGGTCGCATCGTCCTGCCGCCCGTGGTGCGCCAGGCGCTGAGGGTGAAGCCCAACCAGTCGCTCTTCCTCCTGCTCCGGGAAGGGCACGTGGTCCTCGGCACCGACCCCGAGCGGTTGAGGAGCCTGGTCTGACCGCCGCGGGCTGGACCGGCCGCCGGGGGAGGAGTAGCATGCGCGGGTGATCGAGCGCGCGCGAGGTGAGGAGCACGGCCGACAGGCAGGTGGTCTCGGTCGGCCTGGGCACCAGCCGGCGGGATCACACCGCCCTTCTCGAGCTCCTGGGAGAGCGGATCCAGGTGCGCCGGCGGGGCTTCGACGGTGACGTGGAGGCGGCGGAGCGGGCGGTCGCCGAGATGGACGGCCGGGTCGACGCCATCGGGCTGGGAGGGCTGGACGCCTACCTCTACATCGCGGGCGACCGCTACGCGATCGCCGACGGGGAGCGCCTGCTCAAGGCGGCGCGGCAGACGCCGGGCTGAAGGTGCTGATGGTCTCCGCCCTGGACCGCTACGGCATGGCGGAGGCTCTCGAGGCAGCGGGCTGCAGCGTCACCTACGGCGACCTGATGTTCGGTCCCGGCATCCCCTACCCGATCCGCTCCCTGGAGGAGCTGAGGAAGTTCGCCCGCCGGCTGGCGGGCGAGATGGTCAAGCTCCCCATTGGTCCTGGACCTGGCCGCCGAGGAAGGGGGTGCGGACGCCCTTGGTGAGCGCGGATGAGATGGGCCGCATCCTGGAGACCTTCGCCGAGCGGTTCAACGCCAACCCTTCGACCGGATCCGCTTCGCCCTGCCGCTGGCCACCCACCCCGGGGGGCCGGCGGCGGTGGCGCAGGGTGTCGCCCTGGGCCTCTTCCTCTTCGTCGGCTTCGAATGGGTGACCCCGCTGGCCGAGGAAGTGACCGACAACGCTCTGATCGCGCGCGGGATGAGCCTGGCGGTGCTCCTCCTCACCTTCCTGACGGCGGGCTGGCCGGCGCTCCTCATCCTGGGCGGCGGCTCCGATCCACGGGGTCCGGGGGCGGGGCGGCCGGGCGGTGAGGGGGGGACCCGCACACCGCCCCGCGCCTGCGCCGCCCCGGCGAGCTCCTCGCCTCAGGCCCGTCCCATCAGGCCGGGGAGGAGGTTCTGCGCCAGGAGCAGCAGATCGATGCCGATCAGCAGCGCCGCCCCGATGCCCACCAGCAGGTTCTGGACGCCGGAGTTGACGTGCTCGCCCATGACGGCGCGGTCGTTGACCAGGATCATCATGAAGATCAGGACCAGCGGCAGGAAGATCCCGTTGACCAGCTGGGAGACCAGCATCAGCTCGATCAGGTTGAGCCCGGGCCAGAGGACGAGGAGCGCACCCAGGAGGATGAAGGCGGTGTAGAGGCCGAGGAAGGCGGGCGCCTCGCGGAAGCGGCGCCCGACACGGGACTCCCACCCGAACGCTTCGGCCACCACGTGGGCGGTGGAGAGCGGGACCACCGAGGCCGACAGCGTGGCCGCGTTGAGCAGCCCGACGGCGAAGAGGAGCGAGGCGTAGTGGCCGGCCAGGGGCTCCAGCGCCCGCGCGGCCTCGGCCGCCGTCTCGATGCGGATGCCGGCCGGGAAGAGGACGGCGGCGCTGGCCACGATCATGAAGAGCGAGCCGGGAAGGAAGTTGGTCATGAAGGCGCCGATGTAGGTGTCGGCGCGCGAGGCCGGGTAGTCGTCCCAGGTCAGCCCCTTGTCGACGGTCAGCGCCTGCTGGTAGAAGATCATCCACGGCGCGATGGTGGTCCCCACCGCGGTCATCAAGAGGTTGACATAAGCCGGATCGGCCTGCACCGACGGGCGCACCAGGTTCCGGAAGACGGCGCCCCAGTCCGGGTGGGCCAGCCAGGCGGAGGCCGGATAGGCGAAGTAGACCACGGTGAGGGCCAGCATCACGCGTTCCACGCTGCGGTAGCTCCCGCGCACCACCAGCCACCAGACGAAGACGCCCGCCAGCGGCACCGCCAGCCAGGCGGGGATGCCCAGAAGCTGGCTGGACGCCGCCACGCCGGCGAATTCCGCCAGGATGGTGCCGAAGTTGGTCAGGACCAGGAGGGTCATCACCAGGACCGTGACGCGGAGTCCGAACCGCTCGCGGATCAGGTCGCCCAGCCCTTTGCCCGTGGCCAGACCCATGCGCGCGGACATCTCCTGGACCAGCGCCAGCAGGATGGTCATGGGGATGAGCGTCCAGAGCATGCCGTACCCGTAGCGGGCTCCCATCACCGAATAGGTGGTGATGCCGCCCGGGTCGTTGTCGACGTTCATGGTGATGATGCCGGGACCCATCACCGCGAGGAAGGCGAGGAGCTGGTCCCGGAGGCGCAGCCTGCGCTCCAACGGCGGTCACCCCCATCCGATCCAGGTGGATTCTCTCCCGGGACCGGGGGAGGCTCGCGCGGGTCGGCGCCGGCTTCCGCGAGCGGCGATGCCGGGTGGAGCCCGTGTCGCCGCCGACGGTCCCGGCGGCTCGCGCCCGCGGCGCAACGGGACCGATCCGGGCCGGCTTCCTCTTCGTCTGGGGCCGCCGTTCCGGCATGGAGCGCCGCCGGCGGCGATCCCCTCTCCCGGGGCAAGGACAGGAAAGGAGACCCGCCCCGGATGGCCGGGCGGGGTCTCCGTCCGTGCGGCGGACTCAGGATAAAGAGCGGCCGGAGAGATTGTCAATCCGTGGAGGAGGGCGAGCCGGCCCCGGGGAGCTCCCGCGCTTCCGGCCGGAAGGCCGCCACGGCGTGGCCGAGTTCGGGCGGGAGCTCCTCCCCGAGCAGGTCGAGTGCGGCCGCCTCTCCGCTCAGGGCCGAGAGCAGGATGCCGTTCCGGAAGTGGCCCGCGGCCACGTAGAGCCCATCCGCTCCCGGCCAGAAGCCCAGGACCGGGAGGCCGTCGCCCAGCTTCGGGCGGAGGCCCGCCCAGGCCGCGACCGGCTCGGCGGAGGCCAGCGCGGGAACCAGCTCCACCGCCGCCCGGGCCAGCCGGTCGAGAACGTCGAGCCGGGTGCGGGCTTGCCATTCGCCCTCCTCCTCCACCGAGCCCACCAGCAGCCGCCCGTCCGGTTTGGGGACCAGGTAGCCGGTGGAGGCGAAGATCGTGTGGCGCGGTGCCGTGCCCGGAAACGGCCGGAGGGCGAGGATCTGCCCGCGCACCGGGTGGAGCGCCAACCGCTCCCCGAGAGGGGGCCAGAGGCGGGCGGCGGCATGGCCCGCGGCCAGGACGACGCGGCCCGCGGGCTGGCGGCGGCCGTCGGCCAGGAGCAGGCCGGTCACTCGCCGGCCCTCCCGGAGCAGCCCGGCGGCGGGCAGCCCCTCAGCCAAGAAGGCGCCCTCGCCGGCGGCTGCCAGCGCGTACGCCCTGGCCAGGCGGGGCGCCTCGAGCTGGCTGTCCGCGGGGAAGAAGGCCCCGCCGAGGAGCGAGGGGGCGAGCCCGGGCTCGAGCTCCCGCAGCGCCGCCGCATCCAGCCAGCGGGCAGGGGCGCCGGCCGCCGACTGCCAGGCCACCCGGCGGTGGAGTTCGCGCTCCTCCTCGTCGCCGGAGGCGACGCGGAGGAGACCGGTCGCCACCAGGTCCAGCCCGATGCCGCTGCTCCCTTCCAGCTCTTCCCGCCACTCGAGCAGGAGCCTGCGCGAGAGGAGGCCGGCGTCGAAAAGGGCGCCCGGGTGGGGCTGCTCGGCCTGCGCGGCGAGCATGCCGGCCGCGGCGCCCGAGGCTCCGGCGGCGATGGAGGAAGCCTCCACCAGCGCCACGGAGTGGCCGCGGCGGGCGAGCCGCCAGGCGATGGCGGCGCCGATCACGCCACCCCCCACGACCAGCGTGTCGGGGGCGCGGGAGAAGAGCGCCGGAGCGCTCATCCGGCCGTACCCTCCAGCGAGGCGGGCAGGCCGCCGGGCGAGGGCAGCCCCCGGGTGGGACTGGAGGGGACGGCCTCCTCCCGGACGGGCATGCGGCCGGCCAGGAAGGCGCGGCGCCCTGCCTCGACCGCCAGGCGGAAGGCCAGTGCCATGGCCGCCGGATCGCCGGCGTAGGCGACGGCGCTGTTGACCAGGACCGCGTCGGCACCCATCTCCATCGCGCGTGCGGCCTCGGAGGGGACGCCCAGCCCGGCGTCGATCACCACCGGCACCTGGATCCGCTCGATGATGCGGCGGAGGCCGGCCCAGTCCTGGAAGCCCTGGCCCGTGCCGATGGGGGAGGCGAGCGGCATGACGGCGGCGGCACCCGCCTCCTCCAGGCGCAGCGCCGCCACCAGATCGGGGCTGGTATAGGCCAGGACGACGAAGCCCTGCCGGACCAGCTCCCTGGTCGCCTCCACCGTCGCCGCCGTGTCCGGCCAGAGCGTCCTCGGATCGCCGACGATCTCCAGTTTGATCCACTCGGTGCCGGTGGCCACCCGCGCCAGTTCGGCCATGTGGACCGCCTGGGACGCGCTCGTGGAGCCGGCGGTGTTGGGGAGCAGGCGGTAGCGGCGGAGATCGATGGCGTCCAGGAGGCTCTGTTCGCCGCGCCCCGGGTTCATGGCGCGGACCGCCACGGTGACCAGCCCGGGCTCTGCCGCCTCCAGCGCCCGACGCATGCTCTCCTCGTCGGGGTACTTGCCCGTGCCCAGGAAGAGCCTGCTCCGGAGGGGCGTCCCCGCGACGTGGAGGCGATCGGCCTCGTCCCGTTCGCCGCCGGCCACCGCCCGGACCAGTTCGAGGCGGTCGCCCTCCCGGAGCTCCGGGTTCTCACCGGGCCGGAGGACGCGGCCGTTGACCGCCACCGCCAGCCCGGTCCTCGCCACCCCCCTGGCGGCGAGGAACTCCTCCAGCCGGAGCCCGTCCACGACCTCTTCCGATCTTCCATTGACCCACAGGCGCAAGGCCATCACCTCCCGAAGGTCATAGAAACGGCGCCAGCGGTGGATGGGCCCGGGAAGGGAAAGCGGGGGCGCGCGGGGGCGGACTCGATGGCGTCCAGGAGCCGGCGGGTGGCGGCGCCCGGGCTGGGCGCCTCCAGAACGGCGCCGATGGCGGCGACGCCGGCCGCCCCTGTGGCCAGAACCCTGCCCACGTTCTCCGGCGTGATTCCGCCGATGGCCAGCACCGGAAGCCGGACGGCCTCCACCACCTCCGCCAGGGCCTCCAATCCCTGCCCCGCCTGACCCGGATGGGAACGCGTGGGGAAGACCGGGCCGAAGGTGACGTAGTCGGCGCCTGCCTCCGCCGCCTCCAGCGCTTCCTGGCGCGAGTGGACGCTGGCGCCCACGAGCATCGCCTGCGGAAGGAAGCGCCGCACCGGACCGACAGGAAGGCTCTTCCTGGCCAGGTGGACGCCCGCGGCGGAGAGGGCCATGGCCACGTCCGCGCGATCGTTGACCAGCAGCGCGGCCGCCCGTGTCCTCGGATCGGTCTGGAGCGCCCGCCCGAAACGGAAGAGTGCTTGCGCCGGCGCCGTCTTCTCGCGGATCTGGATCCAGCGGACGCCGGCGGCGACGGCCTCCGCCAGGGCGAGGCGAAGATCGCCGCTACTCCGTTCGCGGTCGGTGATCAGGTGGAAGACAGCCCCGGGCATGGATCCTCGCTTCCTCTCCGCCCCGTTCGCGCTCTGCCGACGAAAAAAGCCACCCGCCCCGGAGCGGGGCGCGGTGGCAGTCCAGTCTCTGCCTTCGAGTCGATTCCATCTGCTCTTGTCGGGAGAAAGGCTGGTGGAGCCATCATAGCGCCGGCCGCCGCGGGGCGGCAACCCGGCCTGTCCCGCGGCCGGCGGTGGCGCTACCCTGGGAATGGGAAGCAGACAGGTCCCAAGCGACGCGGGGGTGACTGGGCGGATGGCGACGCGCACCGGAGTGGCGGACCTGCCGCTCCACGGCGGTCACTGCCCGCCGTGGCTCTTCCGGCGGATGGTGGAGCTTTCGGGCGGCATCCTCGAGGCGGTGGTCCTGGAGTACGGGCCCCGGGAGGTCCTCCGCCGCTTCGCCGATCCCTTCTGGTACCAGGCCTTCGGCTCGGTCCTCGGCTTCGACTGGCACTCCTCGGGGCTGACGACCACGGTGGCGGGCGCCGTCAAGATCGCGCTCGCCCAGCGGGGCCGCGATCTGGGCCTCTTCGCGGCCGGCGGCAAGGGGGCCACCTCGCGGCGGACGCCGCGGGAGATCGAGACGGCGGCCGACCGGTATGCCCTGGCCTTCGACCCGACGTCGCTGGTCGGGGCGAGCCGGCTGGCCGCCAAGGTGGACTCGGTGGCGGTCCAAGACGGCTTTGAGCTCTATCACCACACCTTTCTCTTCACGGCGGACGGCGCCTGGGCGGTGGTACAGCAGGGGATGGAACGGGGCGGGCGCTGGGCGCGGCGCTACCACTGGCTGGGGGAGCAGGTGAAGAGCTTCGTGCAGGAGCCGCACAGCGCCGTCTGCTCCGACCGCCGCGGACCGACGCTCAACCTGGTGGACCCCGAGAGCGGGCCGGCGCGCACAACCATCGCCGCCCTGGCGCGGGAAGAGCGGCCGGACGCGGTGCTCCGCGACTACCGCCGCCTCCTGGACTGGCTCGACTCGGGCGCCGGCCGGGAGGCCCGGGCGGCTGCCCGTGCCGCTCGCGGCGTGCAAGCCGCCCGCACCGCCCGCTTGGCCCGCGCCGGCCAGTTGAGCCTGTTGGAGGCGTCCGCGCCCGGCGCGACCGCCGGCGGCGGAGCCGCGGACGGGGCCGCGGCGGCGGAGGACAGCCCGGACGGGGCGAGCCGGGCGCTGGTCCGCTATCTGAGCCTGCCGGCAGCCCACGCCGTGCCGGACGCCGACCGCCTGGACCGGATCCTGCGCCGGGTCTACGAGCGGCAGGTGCCCGACTTCCAGGCGCTCATCGGGCTGCCCGGCGTGGGAGCGCAGACGGTGCGGGCGCTCAGCATGGTGGCCGAGGTGGTCCACGGCGTCCCGGCCAGCTTCCGGGACCCGGTCCGCTACAGCTTCGCCCACGGGGGCAAGGACGGCCATCCCTATCCTGTCGACCGGGCTGCCTACGACCGGTCGATCCGGGTGCTGGCGGACGCGGTGGAGCGGGCCCGGCTGGGCGACCGGGAGAAGCTGGAGGCCACGAGGAGGCTGGCAGCCCTCGCCGGCGGGAGCCGAGCCGGGCGTCAGGCGCATCAACTGGGAAGCGTCGCCATACCGCTCGTTCTCCAGGGGCGGAACCGCGCCGGGACCGGAGCCGTCATAGCAGACGGAACGCTCTCTGACTGATTCCGAACGCTCTCGGACGGGACAGCATCTGCGGTCGATCGGAGGCGCGACACTTCCTTGGTCCCCGTCGAACCACGCCGCTACATCACCGGCCTCGACGGCCTCAGAGCGGTGGCCGTCCTGGCCGTCATCGCCTACCACCTGGGGATGGCCCAGGCGAGGGGCGGCCTCCTGGGTGTGGACGTCTTCTTCGTCATCTCGGGCTACCTGATCACCGACCAGCTGGCGGCGGAATACCGGAGAAGCGGCCGCATCGCCCTGGGTCACTTCTGGCTGCGGCGCGCCCGCCGCCTCCTGCCTGCGCTCTACGCCATGCTCCTGATCGTCGCGGCCTACCTGGCGCTGGTCGATCCGGCCCGGCTGGTCAACCTGCGCGGCGACCTGCTCGCCGCCTGGGTCTATGTCAGCAACTGGTGGTTCATCTTCCACAAAGTCTCCTACTTCGCCCGCTTCGGGCCGCCCTCGCCGCTGGGTCACCTCTGGTCGCTGGCGGTGGAGGAGCAGTTCTATCTTCTCTGGCCGCTTCTGCTCCTGGCGGGGCTTCGCCTCCTCCGCCGGAGGAGCCGGCTGGTCCCGGCGGTTCTGGGGCTGGCCGCGGCCTCGGCGCTGGCCATGGCGCTCCTCTTCCAGCCGGGCGGGGATCCCACCCGCGTCTACGACGGCACCGACACCCGCGCCTTCGCCCTGCTGATCGGAGCCGCGCTGGCGCTCCTCTGGCCGAGCGGGGCGCCTCCCCGGGCGGCCCGTCCGCCCGCCCGGCTCGCCCTGGAGGCGGCGGGCGCGGCCGGTCTCCTGGTCATCGGAGCCATGCTGGCGTGGAGCGACGAGTACGGGAGCTTTCTCTACCAGGGCGGGATGGTGCTGGTCTCGGTGGCCACCGCGGCGGTGATCGCCGCGGCGACGCCGGGAGAGGGGAGGATCGCCCGGCTTCTCAGCTGGGCGCCTCTCCGCTGGATCGGCCTGCGCTCGTACGGGATCTACCTCTGGCACTACCCGGTCATCGCGCTCACCACGCCGGTGAGCGAGATGAACGAGTTCCGGCCGGAGCGGGCGGCGATCCAGGTGGGGGCGACGCTGTTGATCGCCGCCCTCTCCTACCGCTTCGTGGAGGAACCGTTCCGCCGCGGGGCGGCGCGGCGCTGGTGGGAGGCGGCGCACGACGCGGGCGAGACGGGGAGGTGGCTCCGGGCGCGCGGCTGGGCCACCGCTGCTGCGGCCGCGCTGGTGGTGGCCCTCGCCTCCTGGGGGTTGGCGGGGCTCGCGCCCCTGGATGGAGGCCGGATCTCCGGTTCGGGCTGGCTGCCGGCGGCGGGCTCGCTGGATCCGGCCCCCTCGCCGGCGGCTTCCGCCTCCCCGGTGCCCGGGCAGGGAGGCGGGGGGGCGCCGCTCGTCCATGGGCCCGGGAGACGCGGAGACCAGCTGCTGCCCGCGCCCGGCGGCGGGAGCGGGGAACGCCCCGCGGGTCGCGTGGCCGGCGCGAAGCCGGGCGGCGGAGGCGCCGCCGCGGAAGAGCCGCAGGCGGGACCGGGGAAGGAGGTGACGGCCATCGGGGACTCCGTCCTGCTGGACGTCGCCCCGTACCTCCGCGAGCTTCTGCCCGGCGCGGTCATCGACGGACGCGTGGGCCGCCAGCTGGTCGAGGCGCCGAAGGTGGTGGCCGAACTGCGCGCCCAGGGGAAGCTGGGCGACCGGGTGATCATCGAGCTCGGCACCAACGGGCCCTTCACCCGCGACCAGCTGGCCGCTCTCCTCGACGACCTCCGCTCGGCCAAGGAGGTGGTGCTGGTCAACGTGCGCGTCCCCCGCCCCTGGGAACGGTCGGTCAACGCCACCATCGACGCCACGGCCCGGCGCTTCCCCAGGGTGAGGGTGGTCGACTGGTACGGGGCCAGCGCGGGCAAGGCGGAGTATTTCTACCCGGACGGCGTCCACCTCAATCCCGAGGGGGCCCGTGCCTATGCGGAGATGCTGGCTCAGGCGGTGAAGCCGGGCGGCTCGCCCTGAACATCGGGGAGCGCCACCAGCGGCAGGTCCCGGGCCTCGGCCCACGCCTGCCATTCGGCGGCTGGCCGCCGCGCGAAGAGCGCCTCCAGCTCCCGGGCGTCCCCGCGAGTGAGCGCCAGCTCCTCCTTGAGGCGGGCCGCGAAGCGCGGCTCCAGCGCGGCCAGGGCGACCCAGCCATCGCTCGCCCGGTAGAAGCGGTAGAAGGCCAGGCCGCCGCCCAGGAGCCCGCCTGGCGCCGTGAGGCCCTGGCGCAGGGGCTCGGCCAGATCGAAGGCGACCTGGGCCAGCGCCACCTCGGCGTAGCCGGCCTCCTGTCCCTGGTCGCGCGCCAGCAGGAGCGCCAGGGCCGCGGCGACCGCTCTCTCGGCGCCGGCCAGGTCCACCGGGAGCGTCGGCGGCAGCCGCGGCGGCCGCGCCAGGCCCGCCGCGGCCAGGTAGGTCAGGTCGTGCCCGGGCCGCTCCGTCTCCGGGGCGGGATGGCCCACGATGGCCACCTGGGCGAGGCGGGGGAAGCGTCGCCGGAGGCTGGCCCGGTCGAGGCCCAGCCGCCCGAGCGCCGAGGGGCGCTGGGCGGTGAGGAGCAGGTCCGCCGACCCCAGCAGCTCGTCCAGCTCCATCCTCCCTTCCGCGCTCTTCAGGTCGAGGCGCAGGAGGTGCTGTCCCTGGGTGAGGGCCCGGTACCAGCCGGGAGCGAAGCCGGCCAGGGGGTCGCCGCCCGGCGGCTCCACCTTGACCACCTCCGCCCCCAGCCGGTGCAGGCGCGCGGCCGCCACCGGGCCCGGCACGTTGAGGGCGAGGCTGACCACGCGCCGCCCTCGGAGGGGCTCCAGGCGCGGTTGCTCGCCGTGGCCGTCTTCCATGGACGATCCGCCCCCATCCCAGGGGAGTGGCCGGAGCAGGGCACCGCCCGCTCCGTCGTGCGGAGTTTCGGGGCCGGGTGCCCGCTTCCTCCGGGAGGCGACGGCGACCGGACGCGGGTCCGGCGTGGCCGGACAGCGGCCCTCCGGCTCGGTCCCGGCGGGGGACGCGAATACAATACGGTCAGCCGAAGCCTTGCGCGGGGAGGCGGACCCTGGATGGCACGAAGTGTGGGGGTCGCCCTTTCGGGGGGAAGCATCTACGGCTTCGTCCATGCGGGGGTGTTGCGGGCGCTCCACGAACTGGGCGTGGAGGTGGCGGCGGTGGCCGGCACCAGCGCCGGGGCGATCGTGGCGGCGCTCTACGCCTTCGGCGCCTACGACCCCTCCATCCCCCCGGACCCGAGGGTCTGGCGGATCATCGACGCGCGCTGGTGGGGCTGGCCTTTCGCCAACGTCATCCGGAGCCGGCCGTCCGGCCTGCTCCGGCTCACGCCCCTGATGCGCTTCGTGCGCGAGGAAGTCGGCGACGTCCCCCTCCGCTCCTCGCCCCTCCCCCTGGCGGTGGTGGCCACCGATCTCGCCAGCGGCGAGCCGGCAGTCTTCTCCAGCGTGGAGGAGCCCGCCCGGGGACTGGGGGGCGGCGAGACTCCGGTCGACGTGGCGGTGGCCGCTTCCTGCGCCGTGCCGCTCGTCTTCGAGCCGGTCCGCTGGCAGGGCCGCGTGCTGGTGGACGGCGGCCTGAGCGACAACCTCCCCGTCCGCTGGGTCCGCCGGCTCGGCGCGGACCGGGTCCTGGCCGTCGACTTCGGAGGCGTGCCGGCCACCCTGGCCTCGGAAGGCAGGGCGGCCATGCGCGACGTCCTCCAGGCGACGGTCTATCACGTCACCCATCGCCGACAGACCGACCCGCTGGACCATGCGGACCTGGTCCTCCGTCCGGACGCGCCCGCGGTGCGCCGTCCCGACCGGCGCAGGCTGCCTGGTATCCGGCTACGATTCCCGCGCACGCCGGAGAGATCCCCGGCGGCTGGTCCCAGCCGAGCGATCCCGGCTTCGCGACGCCTCCTCCGGGTCCGAACCGTTCCCGCCTCGAGAAGGTCCAGGTCGTCCGCCGGCGCGCGCGCCTCCCTCCGGATCCGGGGCGCGGGCCGGGGCAGCCGGACCGGGCGGAGGCCCAGGGGGACGGAGCGCGGGATCAGACGGTGCGCGCGAACGAGCCGGAGCCGGGGGCGCGCAGCCGTCGCGGGCCGCGGCGCATCGACCCGCGCCGGGTGCGGATTCCTTCCCCACAGGCCGATGAGAACCGTGGGCACGAGCATCAGCGTCAAGCCCACCGCCGCCCCCACCAGCGCCGGATCCCGGGGCAGGAGAAGGCGGACGCCGAGGAGCGTCAGCCCGTCCGTGAAGAAGTGAACGTAGAAGGCGCCTGCGAGAAGCTGGAGCGAGCTGGGACCGCGCAGCCGAGGCTGGACCAGGGCCAGGACGACGAGGAGCGCGTTGAGAAGACCGGTAGACAGACCCGCCAACAGCCCGTAGACGAAGTCCACGCCGGCTCCCTCCCCGAGCGGAGCGGGGACGGGGCCCCTCTCCCCGCCCGTCGCTCCCCCCGGATCGCAGACGAGCGAACGCGATCGTCGCTCGCCTCCCGCCGGCGGATCCCTGCCCGTCTACGCCTGAAAACAGGTTACCATTTCCACGCTCGGGCATCCCTCGGGTCCCCGACCGAGCCCGCCTCCGGCCCCGGACCCACAGGTCCGAGGAGACGGGCGCCTGCGGGGAGCACATGGCGCCGCTGCAGGCGCGGCGGACCGGGTCGGCTTCCCCGCGCGGGCGCACCCGCTCTCCTCCCCGCGGCTTTCCGCCGGGTGCGGATCAGCCGCGGTCGAGGTAGAACATCTCGTCCCGGACTCCCGCGAGGCGCGCCAGCAGCATCAGCTGGCCCTTGTGGTGGGCCTCGTGCTCCCGCGCCTGGGCGAGGAGCAGCTCGGCCGGCATCTGCATCCCCCGCCACTCCACCGGCCGGCGGGGATCGGCGGCCAGGGTGCGGACGAGCTCTTCCTGGCTCGCGCTCTTCGCCGCGAGGTAGCGCCGGATCGCGGCCGCCCCCTCGGGGGAGGGGGAGGCTCCCTGCGCCGGGGCCTTGCCGGCCGCGGGTGCGAGCATACGGTCGGTGGCGTCGGCGACGTGAAGCACCAGCTCGGCAAAGCTCCTCCAGCCCTCGTAGGGCCGGAACCCGAAGCGCTCGTCGGGCATGAGATCCGCGATCCGCTGCGTGGCCTTCCTGTGTCTCCAGAAGGACTGGAGCAGCTCTTCACTCGTCAAGCCATGCACCCCCTTGGTGCCGGTAGCGGGCCTACCCACCACCTCGCGCCTCCGAGCATACCAGGAGATCTCGCCGGCTGGACCCAGGAGCCGTGTGTGCCGGCGGAGGTGAGGAGGCCGGAACCTCGAATGGGTCAGCCAGGATCGTGGAGGGCTCAGAAGACTTGCGCCGGGCCGGTGGAGGCGGGCCGTGGCCGTCTTCCAGCACAGGAACTTCGCCATCCTCTTCGCGGGACAGGTGATCTCACAGGCGGGGAACAACCTCTTCGACATCGCCCTGCCATGGTACGTGTACACCCGGACGGGTTCGAAGGCGGCCCTGGCCTCGGCGGGGGTCGCCGTCACGCTGCCCCTCCTGGCGAGCCTGTTCGCGGGGGTCTGGGTGGACCGCCGGCCGAAGCGACCCACGCTGGTCGCGACGGGCGCGGCGCGTGCCCTGATCTGCTTCCTCCTGTTCGGCGCCGCCCGGGCGGGTCTGCCGGTCACCTGGATCCTGGTCCTCGTCTTCCTCCTCCAGCTCGCGGGCGCGGTCTCCTCGCCCGCCTACAACGCGCTCCTGCCACGACTCGTACCCGCCGAGGAACTGCCGGCGGCGACGGGGCTCTTCCGATCCGGGTCGGGAGCCGCGCAGCTGGGGGGCATGCTCGCGGGCGGAGCGCTGCTGGACGCGGTCGGCGCGCCCCTCCTCTTCCTGCTGGACGGGCTCTCCTTCGTGGCCTTGGTCGCCAGCCTGCTCGTCCTGAGCGTCTCGGAGGCCGTCCCGGTGGCCCGGGGCACCGGCGGCCTGTGGGCGGAGTGGGTGGCCGGCGTACGGCTGGCCTTCCGGTCGCGCCTGGTCCGCCGCCTCCTCCTGGCGGTGACCGTGGCCAACTTCGCCCTGGCCCCGGTCGACATCCTGCTCACCGCCTGGGTGAAGGGACCGCTCCACGGAGGCGGCTCGCTCCTCGGGGTGATCAACGCCGGCGCCCTGGCCGGCGTCGTGGTGGGCGGGATGATGCTGGGCTCTCTCAGCCGGCGGGCGGCGGTCAAGACCCTCCTCGCCGCCGGCCTGCTCTGCGCCGGCGTGGGCTACGCCGCCCTGGGAGCATGGCCCGACGCGGTCTGGGACACGTCGCTCGCCGTCCTGGTCGGGCTCGGCAACGGGGTCACCGGGGGAGCGGCCACCGCCTGGCTCCTGCGCGCGGTCCCGCAGGGGATGCTGGGCCGGGTGACGGGACTGGTCAACGCTCTGAGCACCGTCATGACGCCGTTGGGCGTGGCGCTCTTGGGCGGCCTCATGGCCTACCTGCCGCTGAACGTCCTCTGGTGGGTGCTCGGAGCGATGATGGCGGTCGCCGGGCTCAGCCTGGTCTTCCCCGTCGAGGACGATCCGGATCGGGTCGAGTCCGGCGAGGCGGGCGTCGCCGGCCGGTGACGGGGGCGGTGGAGGTGGAGGATCTCGCGCGCTGGAGAGGGGCTCGGCAGGCCCCATGCGCGCCGGGCGTGGACCGGGAGGGAGGAGGCAGGATGGATACGGCCGATCTGACCGTCGGCATCGAGATCGACCCCAAGGGGCGTGCGCTGGGCTGGGTGAGGGAGTGGCCCGGTTGCACCGGTCACGGCGAGAGCGAGCGGGAGGCGCTCGACCGGCTCCCCCGAGCCGTCGAAGCGTTCTGGGCGTGGCTCAGGCGGCACGGGGACCCGGAGGCGCCACCGCCGGGCACCGGGGTGCGGATCGGGCGCGTGGAGCGCTGTCCGGTGGCGTCGGACCTGGGGGAGGCGGACAGCGAGGGGCTCTTCTCCTTTGATCGGGAGCCGCTTCCGCAGGAGATCCTCGCCCGTGCCCGGCGCTTCCGCGCCTACGCGCGGGCGGACGCCCTCGATCTGCTCAGAAGGTTGGACGCAGAGGCGCTGCGACGCCCGGTGGGCCGCAGCGGCCGGACCGTGGGCGCCACCTTCGATCACATGGCCATCGTCTACCTCTGGTATGCCCAGCGCGCGGCCGCTCCCGCCGCGGCAGAGTGGCAGGACTTTCTTCTGAGCGCCCTAGGCCGGCTGGCGGACGCCTGGATCGAGCGCCGCATGGAGGCGGATCCGGTCACGCCCCGCTCCTTCCCGCCGGACGTCTGGTCGGTCGGCCGCCCGGAACCCTGGACCGCCCAGAAGACGCTCCGCCGCCTCATCTGGCACGACCTCCTCCATCTCCGCGCCATCGGCAGGGCGCTGGAGAGCGAAACGGAGTAGGCGACCTGTCCCAGGCGGCGGATGAATCCCGACCTACCCGGACTCCGACATTCTCCACGGGGGGCTGAGCGTCGCTGACGCGCACGGCACCGTCGCGGCCGGGCGAAACCCCGGGCGACCTCCAGCTGGTCCGCATCATCGGCGACCGGGCGATCTCCGGGGCGTCCGGCGCGGACTCCCCGCGGGGCGGGGCGGCCGAGGCCGCCCTGGGCGAGCTCGTCCGCCGCTACGGGAACCGCCTGCGCGCCTATGTGCGCCGCTGGGTGCCCGACCCGGAAGGGGCGGAAGAGGTGCTTCAGGACGTCTGGCTCGCGGTCTGGCAGGGGGCGGCGCAGTTCCGGGGCGATGGCGCGGTGGCAGGCTGGCTTTTCCGGATCGCCCACCACAAGGCGCTGGACGCCTGCCGGCGACGCGACGCTCCCGAGCCCCTCGGCGAGCTTCCCGAGGCGCCGGCCTGGCATTCGATCGGCGCCGGCGCGGCGTGCGCAGGCGACCCGGAGCGACGGCTGCTGGGCCGCGAGCGGATCGAGCGGCTCGCGGAGGCGGTGCGAAGCCTCCCGCCCGAACAGCGGGCGACGCTCCAGCTGGTCCTGGTGGAACACCTGCCGCTCGAGGAAGTGGCGCGCGTGATGGGCTGCCCGGAGGGAACGGTCAAGAGCCGGCTCCGCCGCGCGCGGCTCCGCCTGGCGGCGGAGTTGGAGGAGGGGGAGCGATGAGCGGCCCGGTGCGGAAGAGCCGCGAGGAAGAGGAGCGGATCCACGAGCTCCTTCCTTTTTACGCGGCAGGCACGCTCTCGCCCGCGGAGCGCCAGGAAGTGGACCGCCACCTGGCCTCCTGCGCCGCCTGCCGGCGGGAGCTCCAGCTCTGGCGCGAGATCGCCGGCGCCGTCGCCGTGGAGACGGCCGAGCTCGGCGAACCGGCGGCGAGCCGGCGGCCCCTGGCATCGCGGCCCACCGGCAGCGGAGCCTTCTCCTGGGCGCGGTGGCGTCCGGCTCCAACTCGGACCAGCCGGTACTCGGGTCCGCTCGCCCAGGTGGACCGGTGCTCACCGCCGCCCAACCGTCGGGAGCGGCCGGGACCCCGCGAGGTCCCTTGGAGCCCCGGCTAGCGTCTGGGCCACCTTGCCCTCGCCATACCTGCCGACCATGCCGGCAGCCGGCCACGCGGACGCAGGCTACGGAAAACGCTCAACAGGCGGTCGTCGAGTGCGGCTCCGCGTGCTACCCTGCCCGGGGGCGGCCTTTGCGGGGGGCGAGCTGCGTGGCAGTGATCGAGACCCGGCATCTGAGCAAGTACTACGGGGGTCGCCGCGGCGTCGAGGATGTCTCGCTGGAGGTGGAGCGCGGCGAGATCTTCGGTTTCCTCGGGCCCAACGGCGCGGGGAAGACCACCACCATCCGGCTCCTGTTGGGCTTCCTGCGCCCCAGCGGGGGAGAGGCGCGCCTCTTCGGGCTGGAGACGCGCCGTCACGGCCTGGAGATCCGGCGCCGCACCGGCTACCTGCCCAGCGACGTCAGCCTCTATCCGAACCTGCGCGGCCGCGAGGTGGTCGAGTTCACGCTGGCGACGCGGGGGTTGCGCGCCGGCAGGCGGGTGGAGGAGCTGAGCCGCCGCCTCGACGTGGACCTCGGGCTTCCGGTCAAGCAGCTCTCGCGCGGCATGCGCCAGAAGGTGGCCCTCGTCGCAGCGCTGGCCCACGAGCCCGAGCTGATCCTCCTGGACGAGCCGGATGCGGGGCTCGACCCCCTGATGCAGCGGACGCTGGAGGAGCTCCTGCGGGAGGAAGTGGCGCGCGGCCGGACCGTCTTCCTCTCCTCGCATCATCTGGCGCAGGTGGAGGCGCTCTGCCACCGCGTCGCCGTCATCCGCGAGGGGAGGGTGGTGGCGGTGGACGAGGTCGCCTCGCTCCGGAGGATGCGCCTCAAGAGGGTGCAGGCCAGCTTCGCCCAGGAGCCGCCCTCCCTGGAGGGGCTCGAAGGGGTGCGGGACGTCCGGCGGGAGGGGCGGCGCCTCGTCTTCCACGTCTCCGGCGACTTGCGGCCGGTCTTGCGCAGGCTGGCGGAGAGCGAGCTGAGCGACCTCTCGGTGGAGGAGCCGAGCCTCGAGGAAGTCTTCCTGGCCTACTTCAGCGGGGCGGAGGGGGGCGGGCGACCGTGATCCTCCTCTTCCGGCAGTACCTGCGCCTGGGACGGGGCGCGCTGCTGGGCTGGGCGGCCGGCATGGCGGCCTACACCTGGTTCGTCGTCTCCCTCTACCCGAGCCTGGGCGGCGCGAAGGGGGGCTCCTTGCAACAGTACCTCCAGCAGCTGCCCCCGGCCCTGAAGGCCATCGTGGGGAGCCGCCTCTCGCTGGCCACGCTGGACAGCTACCTGGCGGCCGAGATCTACTCGCTCCTCCCCCTCGTGCTGGCCGTCTACGCCGCCGTGGCGGCCGCCGGCGTGCTCTGCCGCGAGGTCGACCAGGGGACGGCCGAGTTCCTCTTCGCGCAGCCGGTCAGCCGGACGCAAGTCCTGCTGGGCCGCTTCGCCGCCATCGCCGTGCAGCTGCTGGCGGTCCACACGGCGGTGCTCCTGGCCGCCTGGGGCGGCGCGGCCGCCGCCGGGCAGAGCCTCTCCCTGGCAGGAAGCCTGCGCGCCCTCGCGCTCTCCTTCCTGGTCGCGCTGGCCCTGGCGGCGCTGATGCTGCTGCTCTCCCTGGCCTTCAGCGACTCCAGCCAGGCCACCTTCGCCGGCCTCGGCGTGGCACTCGGACTCTACGTCGTCACGGTCGCCCTCCGCGCGGCCGGCCGTTACGACCGCCTGCTGCCGTGGCTGATCTTCGGCCGCTTCGACGCCACGGTGGCGGTCTCGACGGCGGACGGTTTCGCGCGCGCGGCGGCTGCGCTCCTGGCCTACGCGCTCCTCTTCGTCACGGCGGCGGCGGTGCTGGTGGAGCGGCGCGACCTCCGGCTCTGAGGCCCGGGCGGCCCTCCGGATCCGCAGCCGGCGCCGGCGGGCCGCCATGCCTCCCGCGG
>JASBVM010000015.1 GCA_029961055.1 Bacillota bacterium | reverse complement strand
CATCGCCCAGGCGCTGCTCAACGACCCCGAGCTGCTGGTGGTGGACGAGCCGACCGCCGGTCTCGACCCCGAGGAGCGGATCCGCTTCCGCAACCTCCTGGCCGAGCTCTCCGGCGAGAGGACGGTCGTCCTGAGCACGCACATCGTGGAGGACGTCGCCCAGAGCTGCCGCGAGATGGCCGTCCTGCGCGACGGAAGGATCGCCTGGCGGGGCGAACCCGGAGAGCTGCGGCGCCTGGCGGCGGGGCGGGCCTGGGAGGTGGAGTGGCCCGCGGGCCGGCTCCTCCCCGACGGTTGGGCGGCGGTGAGCACGGTCCACCTGGGCGAGCGGACCCGGTACCGGCTGGTCCAGTTGGAGCCGGACGCCACCGCGCCGGAGGGAGCGCTGCCGGTGGAGCCGGGCCTGGAGGAGGCCTACCTGGTGCTGATGGAGACCGGCAGGCAGAGCGGGGGCGCGGCGCCGGACCGGCCCGCGGCCGGCTGACGCCCGGCGGCCCCGCCGCGCCGGCCATGCAGACGGTACAGGCTTCGTGAGGAGGTCGGGCACCTTGCCGCCGGTTGCGGGTTTGCCCTCGGCGGCCTTCTGCGCCGCAGGCATCCTCACCACCGGCCGCTTCGTCCTCCTGCTGCCCTTGCTCCAGCACGCCCCGGCTGCCGGCCACCTGGCGAAGTGCGCCGGAACCCGCCCGCGGCGCTCCGGCGGTGTCGGCCAGCAGATCTCATCGCCCGCCCGCGGTACGCCCGCCGGTGCCGCCCGTCCGGCCACCGGGCGGCTGCGGTTCCCTCGCCCGGCTCCACCCCGGCTCCGTCTCGTTTCCCGTGGACCAGTTCCGAGGCGGCCGCCACGAGACGGGAAGTTCGAAGACCTCGGCCGCGACCCGATCGCGCGCCACCAGATCCCCGCGGGTCAGATCGCGCAGGCGTGGCCGGCCCAGGGCGCGGAGCCCGTCGGCCAGCTCGCCCCGGACCGACCGAAGGAAGCGATGGACCGTCTCCGCTCCCAGGTCGGGGTCGAAGCGGCGGGCGAAGCGTCCGGCCGCCCAGGCGATCTGCGTGACGGGTTCCACCGGCACGGACTTGCTCAACTGCCCGTGCGTCGCGGCCATCAGCACGGCCGTGCCCATGTAGACGGCGTCGGCGCCCAGGGCGACCGCCTTCAGCACCTCGCCCGGCGTTCGGAATCCGCCGCTGATGATGAGGCTCACCTCGCGCCGCGCGCCCGTCCGGTCCAGCAGCTTCGTCACCCGGGCCAGGGCGTGCGCCGTGGGGATGCCGAAGTCGTCCGCGATGACCGGAGGGGAGGAGTGTGTGCCCGCTTCGCTCCCGTCGACCACGATCACGTCCACACCCGCCTCGAGGAGCGCCAGCACCTCCACCTCGAGGTCGTGCGTGGCGGCCAGTTTGACGGCGATGGGACCGCCGTCGATCAGCTGGCGCAGGTTCCTGACCAGGCGTCGAAGCTCCCGCATGCCCGTGGTCCCCGGTACGGGAGCCTCTACGACGAGCGGCTGGTCGGGGCCGCTCCCCGTCTGCATCGATTTCCGCACCTCGGCAGGGACGGCGTCCGGAGGAAGGAGCCGGCCCGCGGCGGCGCGGCCCCCGTGCCCCACCTGGATCTCGATCATGTCCGCCTGCTCCAGCCGCTTCGGGTCGCGGGTCCAGGCCCCTCCGGAGTACTGGACGATCAGCCGGTCGGCGGAGCGCGCCACCTCTTCCAGCAGCGGCCCGCTCCCGGCGTTGTAAGCGGTGCCGGCCAGGCTGGCGCCTCGGGCCAGCGCGAGGACCACGTTCCGGTTGAGCGCGACACCGTAGCCCATGCCGGCCACCAGAACCGGGAAGTCCAAGCGGAGCGGCCGCCGTGCCCGGGGACCCAGGCGGACCGAAAGATCCACCGGAGCGTCGGGGGCGAGCGGCGGCCGGATGAGCTGAGCGGGGTTGAAGGCGACGCCGCTCAGGACTTCTGTGCGCACGAGACTTCCTAGTGGCCGCTCGAAAGCATCGGCTTTGTTGTCCGCGCGCAGCTCGGTCTCGAAGAGAACGTGGGGTCCCATGCGGGTGACACCGATGACCAGATCCCAAAGATTCTCGTCGTACCGGTCCTTGAGAAGCCGGACGAGCAGGCGGTCGACGACGTGGTCCAGGAGGCGCCCGGCCGCGGCGCCCGCGGCGAGGGCGGCGAGAAGCAGGACCAGGCTTCCCGCCAGGAAGGTGGTGAGGAAGAGGTTCATACGAGCATCACCCGGTCCGGCCTGAGCGGTGCCACAGAAACCAGGTCCGGCCGGGGGGGACTGACCTTCACCCCCGTCCGGAGCAGGCGGATGCGGACGTCGGTCTCCAGCGCCGCCCGCTCGAGCGGTCGGGGCCAGCGCGGGGCCATACGTCGCCAGGCGCCGGGGTCCTGGCTGTCCAGAAGGCGCCCGATGCCGGCGCCGTCGGAGGAGAGGGCCACGAGCCTCTGGAACGCGTGGCGGGCCGAGGCAGCGATCGCGTCGTCGACTTCCTGCTCGAGCCGGCGAGCCGTGCGCGGGTCGGTGGGATCGAGCGGGCCGGAGCTCTCCGCCACCTCCATCTGGCCGCGCACGCGGAGGGTGAGGCGGAGCGACTCCCCCGGACGGAGGAGACGGAGCTGCGACTGGGCG
This sequence comes from Bacillota bacterium, assembly GCA_029961055.1. NCBI lineage: Bacteria > Bacillati > Bacillota > Bacillota bacterium. Next base: position 3,621 of record JASBVM010000015.1, on the reverse strand, counting down.
CGGAGCACACGCAGGCTGACGCTTCCCCGGCCGGACGGGTTGGGGACGGTCAGGTAGGTGGTGTCCACGGCGTTGGCCAGCCAGAGCCAGCCCTGCGCCTCCGTCGGCGCGAGCCAGCCCGTCAGCCGGTCGCCCCGGAAGGCGGCTCCGCCCACCAGTTTCGGCCGCATCTGCCCGCTCTCCTGGACGGCCGCCACCCGCGGGGCGACCGGATCGACACCCCGCTCGGCCAGCTGCTGCTCGAACTGCCAGAGCCGGGTCGCGGGCGCGAGCTTCCTGAGGGCCTGTTGGCGTATGGCGTCCGCGCCGGTCTCCTCCAGGAGCCCCCGCAGGGCGAGCAACGGCTGGACGGGGTCGGAGGTGACCGCCACGAAAGCCGTCAGCCTCATGGCCGTCTGGCGCTCGATGAAGTCGAGCGCCTCGTTCACGCCGCTCCGGGCGAGGCGTTCTCCCAGCAGCACCACGCCCGTCTGGCCCCAGAAGATCTGGCGCGCGAAGCCGGCCTGGATCGATCGCAGGGCGTCCGTGAACGTGCTCCCGGAGCCGCTCAGGGTGAAGTTGGTCGTGTTCGCACCCTGCGCGGAGCCCGACGACCTGCCCGTGCCTCCCCCTCCACCCCCTCCACCGCCTCCGCCGCCGCCGCTCACACCGGCCAGGGCCGTGGGGCGAGCGACCTGGAGGACCAGCAGGGCGCGGCCGTCGCGGGTCCGGTCGAGGCCGACGGCAGTGACGATGGCCAGTGAGTTGATCTGCGTCGCCCCGCAGCCCGGGCTGGCCAGCAGGACCGCCAGGAGCACGGGGAGAACGAGACGTCCCCGACGGATCATCTGGCTTCCCCCGGCGCGGCCGTGCGCTCCGCCCGGCGTCCCGGCCCTCCTGCGCCCGGCAGCAGGACGGCGGCGAGCGTGCCCAGCGTGACCGCGAGCGTCACCACGGGGAAGAGGCCCGAGATGTAGGCGACCAGGTCGGACTCGCCGGGAAAGAGGGTCAGCCCGATGACCACGGTGACGACCGCTGCCCACGGGACCAGCGGCCGGTGATCGTCGAGACCCAGCCAGTCCGCCCAGCCTCCCACCTCCGCGTACAGGAAGAGCGCGAACTTGACGAACATCCCGCCCGTCCAGAGCAGCGTGGTGATGACGTCGAGCCGCGGCAGGTACTCTCCCAGCTCCACCAGCGTCCCCAGGGAGTAGAAGGGAAACGTGAGCTGCCCGGCGAGCAGGCCCCAGACACCCATCGTCCCCAGCCCGGTGAAGAAGAGGCCCAACGTGATCGCCAGCCACCCGGTCAGCGAGACGGCGGTGAACCGCCGCAGGCGGACCAGGTGGGGCCCCACGAAACCCAGCAGCACCAGCTCGGCGTACCGCGAGGCCGGCCCCAGTGCCGCGCGCACGACGGGCATCGGGCCGTCCGCCAGGATCGGCTCCAGGCGCTGGAAACTGAAGTGCGGCAGGGTCAGCACGAGGATGAGGGCGCTGATCGCCGTCATGGGCGGCACCAGGATCTCCGCCACCCGGGCGATGGTCTCGATCCCGAGATAGACGGCGTACGCCCCCACAACGATCGCCGGGATGACGATGACCCCGATCGGCGCCAGCGGCAGAAGCGAGGTGGAGATGAACTGGGCGAACTCGATGGCGAGGGTGCCCGTACTGTGCGTCAGCCAGAGCAGGAGCGGGAGCGGAACGAGCCTCCCCAGGCCCCTGGGGAGCCGGCCCGCCGCCCGCACGAGGCTCTCGCCCGGGTACCTCCGCAGCAGGCGCTGCAGGAGGAAGAGGACGCCCAGGCCGACCGGCGCCGCCAAAGGCGCCGCCATCCAGGCGTCCCGTCCGGCGGTCCGGGCGGTGACCCCGACCAGGTAGAGCTGCGCCGTGGGCACCAGGATGCCGTACATGAGGACCAGGAGCTGCCACTCGGTGACCTGCTCGCTCCGTGTCCGCCTGCTCATTCCTCGTGCCTTCTCGTCGCGGTCACGTTCACGGGCGCCGGCGGCCCGGGTCGCAGCCCGGCAGCCCGCCGCCGGACGTCGGCCGGCTCGATCGCGACCGGGCGCAGCCTCTGGCGCCAGTGGGGGAGACGGAAGAGGGTGTCCCAGAGGTCCGGGATCGCCAGCGGTGCCACCGGTGAGAGGTAGGGCACGCCGAACGAGCGCAGGGAGGAGAGGTGGACCAGCGTCCCCAGGAGTCCCAGCATGACGCCGTAGAGTCCGAGCACCCCGCCCAGCACGATCAGCTCGAAGCGGAGGATGCGGAAGGCGATGGCCAGGCTGAAGTAGGGGAGGCCGAACGAGGCGATTCCGGTCAACGCCACCACGATGACCATCGGGGGGCTGACGATGTCGGCCTGGATGGCGGCGGTCCCGATCACCAGGGCGCCGACGATGCTCAGCGCCTGCCCGATCTGCTTGGGGAGGCGGACGCCCGCTTCGCGCAGGATCTCGAAGGTGACCTCCATGATCAGCGCCTCGAGCATCGGCGGCCAGGGGATCCCCTCGCGCGCGGCGGCCAGGCGGAGCAGCAGGCGGGTGGGGATCATCTCCTGGTGGAAGGTCGTCACCGCCACGTAGAGACCCGGCAGGACGAGCGCCAGCATGGCCAGGAGAAAGCGCAGAAAGCGGATGGCGATGGCGATCCAGAACCGCTCGTAATAGTCCTCGCTCACCTCCAGGAACGAGAAGAGCGTGGCCGGCAGGATCAGGGCGAAGGGCGTGCCGTCGGTGAGGATGGCCAGCCGGCCCTCGAGGAGATGGGCCGCGACCACGTCGGGCCGCTCGGTGTGGAGGATCTGCGGGAAGAGCGAGTAGGGGTTGTCCTCGATCAGCTCCTCGACGTAGGCGCTCTCCAGGACGCTGTCGACGTCGATCCGCTCGAGGCGGCTCAGGACCTCGTCCACCACGTCGATGTTGGCAAGGCTCTCCAGGTAGAGCACGACCACGTGCGTCTGCGTCCGGCGTCCCAGGCGGAATTCGCGCACCCGCAGGTCCGGGTCGCGCAGCCGCCTCCGGACGAGGCTCAGGTTGGTGGCCAGCTCCTCGATGAAACCCTCGCGGGGACCGCGGACCACGCTTTCGGCCCGGGGCTCCTCGACGGCGCGCTTCTCCGCCTGGTCGAGACCGAGCCCGAGGCCCTCGCGCCAGGAGGCCACCACCAGCACGGCCATGCCGTTGAGTACGGCCTGGGCCACCTCCCGGTAGGTGCGAACGGGCTGCGCCCGGTCCGCGGCCAGGAGCTTCGTGCGCACCCGCCGGGCGCCCTCGAAACCCTGCGATGCCCGCCCTTCCTCGAGCAGGCTGACGAGCAGGTGCTCCAGCCGTGCATCGTCCACGAGCCCCTTCAGAAAATAGACGGCTGCGGGCATGCCGCCCAGTTCCAGCGGACGGATGACGAGGTCGGGCGCGCGGGCGAAGAGCAGGTGGAGCCGGTCGCTCACCACCTGCACGTCGGCATCCAGGCGCTCGCCCGCCCGCAGAGCCTCGATGGACCGGAGGGTGCGCTCCACCTGCAGGCGGAGCCGTCGCGCGTCGTCCTTCGCCGGGATCGGTCCTCGCGGGGCACTCGCCGTTCCCATGGTCAATGGCTAAGATGCCTTGGACCGGGTGCCCCTATGCCCGCGCTTGTGGCG
>JASBVM010000014.1 GCA_029961055.1 Bacillota bacterium | reverse complement strand
CCGGCCGCGGGCATCCCCATCGCCTTCGCCCACTACCTGGGCAGCTTCACCGTCGGCTTCGCCTTCCGCTGGTGGGGGCGGGAGGACGAGCCGCCGCGGCCGGAGAGCCGGAGGGGGCCGATCCTCCGCCGCGCCTGGCACGAGCTCCTCAGGGCGCGCGAGGAAGACGGCCGGCCCATGGGCCGCCTCCTGGGCGACGCCGTCACCCAGTCGATGCAGACGCTCCTCCTCATCCTCGGTTTCATCATGTTCTTCTCGGTCGTCTTCCGCCTGCTGGTGGTGACCGGCGCCGTGGCGGCGCTGGAGAGGCCGCTGGGCGCGCTCCTCGCCCTGGCCGGCTTCGACCCGCGCCTGGTGCCGGCCATCCTCTCGGGGATCTTCGAGATCGACATCGGCTCCGCCCAGGTGGCGCAGACGGCGGCGCCGCTCCTCCAGAAGCTCGTCGTCATCAGCGCCATCGTCGCCTGGAGCGGCCTCTCCGTCCACGGCCAGGTGGCCGCCGTCCTGGCAGGAAGCGACATCCGCTACGGCCCCTATGTCCTGGGCCGCTTCCTCCACCTGCTGGCCGCCTCGGTCTACACCGTCCTCTTCTTCCCCCTGGCCGGCCTGGACGCGCCCGCCTTCGGCCTGCTGGGCGCTGCGAGCGGGCTCGCCCGTCTCGGCCTGCCCGGCTTCGGCCCGACCTTCGTCTTCGCCGCCACCCGGGGCCTGGCGCTCGCCGGCCTCGCCCTGGGAGGCAGCCTCGCCCTCTCCGCGGCCGTCCTCCTCGCCGAGGCTGCGCTCCGGCGCGGCCCGCGGCGCCTCCCCGGCGGCGGGGCTGCGGCCGGCCGGCCGCCGGCCCGCCGCCGGCGGCCGGGTTGGATCGTGATCCGCGTCAGGCGCGGGGGCGGAAGAGGAGGGTGGAGAGGCTGAAGACGCCGAACGCCTCCTCGTAGGAGAGAAGGCGGGTGTCGAAGGGTCGCCCGATCCGCTCCTCCTCCGCCGCCAGGGCGCCGAGGAGCGTCTCGAGCGGGCGGTTGTCGCCCTCCGGCGCCGCTTCCCGGCGGAGGGCGGGGTCGACCGCCTCCAGCTCGGTCCAGCGGTGCTCCAGGAGCCGGGTGAGCACCTCCCGGTCGTACGGCCGCGCCTGGGTCAGGTCCGGTTCGGGAGGCCGCCGTGCCTCCGCCCCTCCGCCGCCCGCCGGTTGGAGATCGACATCGCCCCAGAGGTCGAGCCGGTGCGTCAGGGCGCCGGTCGCCAGGAAGCCGATGCGCAGCCCCAGATCCTCGGCCGCCTGCGCCACGGCGGCTCCCAGGCGCCGGTGCGCCTCCGCCCCCGCCTCGAGCGAGGGCCCGGTGCTGCCGGCATCGTTCGCGTCCCGCCCGTGGCCGAAGTGGAGCGCCATCGACAGGCTGACCACGGGGACGTCGGCGTCCGGGAAGAGGTAGAGAAGGGGCGTCCAGGCGCCGTGGTCCAGACCCCAGAGCTCCTCGCTCACCCGGACCGGCAACCCCGCCTCCAGCGCGCGATGGGTGATCTGCTTGGCCAGGCGGGGCTCGCCCAGCGGCTCGTAGCGGACGCGGTACCAGGCCTGGGGGAAGCCCTCGAAGTCCTG
>JASBVM010000013.1 GCA_029961055.1 Bacillota bacterium | reverse complement strand
CATGGTCGACAGGAAGGCGGACCGGATCATCACCAGCGGCGAGAAGGTCTACCCGACCGAGGTGGAGGAGGTGCTCACCCGCCACCCCGACGTCGCCTTCGTCGCCGTCGTCGGTCTGCCCGACGAGCGGAGGGGCCAGGCGGTGACCGCCTTCGTCCAGCTCCGCCCGGAGAGCGGCCGGCCGCCGGAGGAGGTCGAGGCCGAGCTCCGCCAGCTCTGCCAGGAGAACCTGGCCGACTACAAGCGGCCGCGCACCTACCGCTTCGTGTCGGAGCTTCCCCTGGGCCCCACCGGCAAGGTGCTCCGCCGCGCGGTGGCGGCGCAGGCGTCGGCACAGCCGGCCGGGGGTCGGTAGGTGACGTCGTCCCGCACGGATCCCGGACCCATCGCTGCTCCGGGGCCGGCCGCTCCGGGGCCGGCCGGACCGCTACCGGTCGCGCGAGAGCAGGAAGGAGAGGCGCCCGAGCGGATTTTCACCGGCGCCCGGCTGGTCGTCGCCTTCTCGGCCGTCGAGCGGCCGGGGCCGGGGGAGCGGGGGGAGACAGGCGGCGCCCCCGCCGCCGGGGAGGGGCTCCAGGCGGTGGCGGTGACGCGGGGCGTGATCCGGGCCGTCGGCGACCCCGCCGAGGTTCTCGCCCTGCGCGGCCCGCGGACCGAAGTGGTCGACCTGCGGGGAGCCTGGCTCGTACCGGGTCTCGTCGACAGCCATGCCCACCTTCTGGCGCTGGGCCTGGCTGCACAGGAACTGGAGCTGGGCGGCGTGCGCTCGCTCGAAGAGCTCCAGGCGGCCCTGCGGCGGTTTGCGGCGGAGCGGCCCGACCTCCCCTGGATCGTGGGACGGGGCTGGGACGAGAGCCGCTGGCCGGGACGGCGGCTGCCGAGAGCCGGCGACCTGGAGGCGGCGGTGGCCGACCGGCCGGTGGTGCTGGAGCGGGTCTGCGGTCACGGGGCGGTGCTCAACGGCGAGGCGCTTCGCCGGAGCGGCCTCACCCGCCTGGCGGGCGACCCGCCGGGCGGCCGCATCGACCGCGACGAGCGAGGGTACCCGCTCGGCACGGTCTGGGACGCCGCCCTGGAGCGGGTCCGCTCGGTCCTGCCGCCGCCCGCGGAGGGCCGGGCCGTGGCCGCCATGCGCGCGGCGATCCGCCAGGCGCAGGCGCTGGGACTGACGCAGGTGCACAGCGAGGACCTGGGCCTCCTGGGCCCGGTGGAGCGGCAGGACCCGCTCCGCCTCTTCCGGCTCTGGCGCCGCGCCCTCGACGAGGAAGCGATCGCCGACCCGGCCTCCCCTTCGCTTCCCTCGCGCCCACCGCTCCGCCTCGGCCTGCTCCTCCGCCAGGAGGCGCTCGGCCGCATCGCCGAGGCGGGCCTCACCCTGGGAAGCGGGGACGAGTGGGCCTGGGTGGCCGGCGTCAAGTTCTTCGCCGACGGCGCCCTGGGCGGCCGGACGGCCCGGCTCAGCCGGCCCTACGCCGACGCGGCGGAGTCCGGCGACCCGGCCTGGCGCGGCCTGGCGGCGCTCCCGCCGGAGCTCCTGGCCGAGCGCGCCGCCGAGGCGGCCCGGCTCGGGCTCCCGCCCGTGGTCCACGCCATCGGCGACGCCGCGGTCGACGCGGCCCTCGCCGCCTGGGAGGCGGTGGCCCCCCGCCTGGCCACGGCCCGGGGGAGGCCGCGCCCGCGCTTCCGGATCGTCCACGCCCAGGTGCTCCGCCCCGACCAGATGGCACGGATGGCGGCGCCCGGCCTCGTCCTCGACGTCCAGCCCGGTTTCGTCCTCACCGACTCGGCCTGGGCCGAGGCGCGCCTGGGCGCGAAGCGGGCGCGGACGTCCTACGCCTGGCGCAGCCTCCTCGCCGCCGGCGCCCGCCTGGCGGGAGGCTCGGACGCTCCCGTGGAAAGCCTCCGCCCGCTGAGCGGGATCGACGCCGCCATCCGGCGCCCCCGTTCCGGCCCGGCCTCCCCGGCGCGAGAGGACCCCTGGTTCCCGGCGGAGCGGCTGAGCCCGGCCCAGGCCTTCGCCCTCTACACCGAAGGCGGTGCCTGGGCGGCGGGCCTGGAGGACCGCTTCGGCCGCATCGAGCCGGGCCGCGCGGCCGACATGACCATCTTGGCTTTCGATCCGCTTCGCGACCCCATCCCGCGGCAGGGGGGTGTGCTGGGAACCGTGGTCGCCGGGCTGCCGCGGCCGCCCGCGCCATGACCGGTCCGGGCCTTGGGCGGACAGCCCGCGGGCGCGGGTGCCGCCGCGACCGCCGGCCCGCCCGCTGCCGCGGCGTCCCCCTGGTGGCCCTCGCCGCGCTCCTCCTGGCGGTGCTCGGCGGCTGCAGCCTGTCGCGTCCTGCCGAGGGCGGCCCCGTCGTCCGCCCGCTCCCGACGCAGCCTCTTCAACCGGCTCCGGTGGCGCCCTTCGCGGAGCGGATCGACGTGGCGCGCGACGGGAGCGCGCTCTGGGTGACTTCCTCGGGCGACGTCTACGTCCAGGAAGGGGCCGGCTCCCGCGCGGCCCCGCGCAGGCTCGCGCGCGGCTGGCGTTCGGCGTTCTGGTACCGGACCGGCCTGGGTGTGATCGGGGTGCGGCGGGAGGACGGGAGCTTCGCGGTGGTCTATCGGCTCCTGGGTGGCCACGAGGAGCGGCTGGGCCGGACGGGGGCGCCGGACGCGGTCCAGGTGACGCAGGCGGGCCGGGTCGCCTGGCCGAGCGGGGACGGGTTGGCGCTGGCCGACCCGATGGCGGAGAGCCGGACCTTCGTATCCGGCGTCCTGCGTGGAGCGACGGCCTTCCGGCTGGCTCCGGACGGGAGCCAGGTGGCGCTGGCCCGCGGCGGGCGACTGGAATGCCTCAGCCTGGCCGCCGGCGGGACCGGTTCCCGGGCCCCCGTGCGGGCGCTGGGCCGCCTCGCCGGCGACCGCGCCTTCGACTGGTCCCCGGACGGCCGCTGGTTGGTCTGGGCGGCTGCGGCGGAGGGTGGGCGGCCGGGGAGCTTCGTGCTGCGCGCATGGGACAGCCGACGCGATCGGGTGGCCACACTATGGGAGGCTTCCGCCCGCGACCCGGCGGTGCGGGAGGCGGGCGTCGCCGCACTCCGCTGGCTGCCGGGGCGGAGACTCCTGCTGGTGGAGCTGGTCCGGCGGGCGGAGGGAGCCGGCGGCTCTCGCCAGCCGGCGGGACGCGAGGCCGGCGCCAGGGAGCGCCGCTATCTTCTCGTGGACTTCCAGGGCCCGGTCCAGGTCCGGCTCCTTCCCTTCGCGGGCGGCCCAGCCTGGCCCGTGGCGGACGGCAGCGGCTTCCTCTTCCTGGGGCCGGCGCACGCGCCTTCGGAGCCGGCCCGGGGCCGGCCGGCGGTCTGGGGCGTGCTGCTGCCCGAAACGCGGTGAGCTGTGCGGGTTCGCGGGTTCCGGGACGGCGTGGGGCGGTGCGGAGAGCGTGGGCTCTGGCAGCAGAGGTACATCCTGAAGAGACACCATGACGTCACTTTCTACACCATGACATCCATTCGTGCCGGAGTTCTCGGACCCCTCTCGCCGGGCGGCGCCCTCCGTCCCGCTTGCCTCTGCCACCGCACGACCACCACCGTCGCCGGCCACCGCAGCGACCGGCTTGTCGCACCCGGCCCGCCGGGATTATGCTCTAACTACCCGATACACCGTGGGGGTATCCAAGGGAGGATCCGCTCCCCACCACGCATCGTGGCGACCAGCGAACCGGGGACCGCTCCCGGGACCGGTCCGCGTGAAAGGGGGAGGCTTCGGTGGAGCCGCAGTTCCGACTGGCCGAAAAGGGGTCCGGGCAGCCCGAGCCCGGGCAGCCCGGGCAGGCGGAGGCGCCGGGCAGGCCGATGGCGCGCGTGACCCTGGACATCGAGGGCATGACCTGCGCCATGTGCGTGGCCACCATCACCGAGGGGCTCGAGGAGCTCCCCGGGACGCACTCCGTCAACGTCAACCTGGCCACGGAGAAGGCGAGCGTGGTCTACGACCCGGAGAAGGTCGACGTGCCGGCGATGATCGCGGCCGTCCGCGACCGCGGCTACGAGGTGCGCACGGCCAGGGTGAAGCTGGAGATCGAGGGCATGACCTGCTCCACCTGCGTCCAGACGAACGAGGAGGCGCTCCGCTCGCTTCCCGGCGTGATCGACGCGCGGGTCAACCTGGCCACCAACACCGCCTACGTCGAGTACAGCCCGTCGGCGGTGACGCCGCAGGAGATGGTCCGCGCCATCCGCGACGTCGGCTACGACGCCCGCCCCGCGGCGGAGGAAGGGGCGGCGCCCGAGGGCGAGAGCGTCCACGAGCGGGAGATTCGCCGCTGGCGGCGGCTGCTCTGGATCGGCGCGGTCTTCTCGGCGCCGCTCCTGGTGGCCATGATCGGCCACGCGCTGGGGGCGGAGGGCGAGCCCTGGATGCGCCTGCTCGGCAACCCCTGGCTCCAGTGGGCGCTGGCCAGTGTGGTGCAGTTCTGGCCCGGCTGGACCTTCTACCGCGACGCCTACTACAACCTGAAGCACCTGAACGCCAACATGGCGGTGCTGGTGGCGGTGGGGACGAGCGCCGCCTACGGATACAGCGTCGTCGGCCTCTTCGACCCGGCCGTCGCCCGGACCGGCTTCTACTTCGAGGTCAGCGCCATCCTGATCACGCTGGTGATCGTCGGCAAGCTGCTCGAGGCCATCGCCAAGGGGCGGACCTCCGCCGCCATCCAGGCGCTCCTCAGCCTCCAGGCCAAGACCGCCCGCGTCGTCCGGGACGGCCGGGAGGTGGACGTGCCCGTGGAGGACGTCCAGGCGGGTGACCTGGTGGTGGTCCGCCCGGGCGAGAAGATCCCGGTCGACGGCGTGGTGGTCGAGGGCTACTCGGCGGTGGACGAATCGATGCTGACCGGCGAGTCGCTGCCGAAGGAGAAGCGCGAGGGCGACGAGGTGGTCGGCGCCACGATCAACAAGACCGGCAC